>JAUIJG010000055.1 GCA_030431355.1 bacterium | reverse complement strand
ATCATATCGGTGATATCGAGTACTGGATGAGAATCCTTTTGGAAGGGGATTACTACTTTATTCCCGAGGATCTATGTTACTTCAGAAATCATCAAAAGAGCGCATCGGTAGCAAATTCGCTCCAGCTGCTCTCGGCGGTAGATATCGTTCGTCTGTCTAAAAAATTCGGCTGGATCATAGAAAGCTGCGACTACACGGAAGAGGAATTTCTCGGTAAGACCGTTGACGATTTCTCTAGCTACTTACGAACTCTTATAACGGCGGAGAGCATAAGTCTGACAGAACTGCGACAGGCTGAAGACATTCTCCTCAGAAAAGATGAAATCCTTGCATGCGATAGCGCGCAAGAGAGGGAAGCGCTGGTATCAAGAATCGCAGAAGATCTGACCAACTTCAGAGAACTTGCCTTTATTGCCCTGGCACAACTGGGACAGAAAGGCTCCTGGGTCAGTAGCGATGTGGAAGAAGTCGCCGAGAACAAAATAAAGATCAGGCAAATGGAAGATAAGATCCGGGAACTTCTAAACAGTCCTTCCTGGAAATCCACCAAGATATTCAGAGAATTCAACCGCCCTTTCATCGATGAACCGGAGATTAGATTCGACCAGGAGAACTGGCAATCAAACACAAACAAAGACACGGTTGCCTGGCAGAGACAATACATAGATTATCTGCAAAAGTTGATCGATCGCATTTTAGATAGCCGCTCCTGGAAGCTGACCAGACCGATCAGATCAATTGTCGAATCGGGCAGTGACAACCTAAGCGGAACGGAAAGCTGATGAGCGCGTATTCTCTTTTCGACAAAATGCATGTCGACGACCTCTGTCGAGATCCTTTCCCTCACTTAGTTGTAGAAGACGCGTTGCCTTGCGAATTAGCCAGTGAACTCCTGGAGACGATCCCTGATTTCAATTCGGTAAAAGATAAAATGCGTTGCACCGCCTACCAATTTGAAGCGAACGGTGAACCTAAAAAAGGCTCCAAGTATATTCTTGATCCGCTCACGAAAGAGAATCGAGAGAGAATGAGTACCTGGATGAACTTTCTCGAGGGTCTTTTAAAAGTAGAAGAGACCAGGAAGCTGTGGTCATGCTTTGAAGAGGAGATCGCCTCCTTCTACCCCTCCATTTATGAACAACTTAAAGACAACTCTATTTGGAGAGCCGGGAAAAGAGGAATAGCCAGGGCCGAAGAGAATGACTTTCTACTCGATGCCGAAATTGTATATCACGAGCCGGCCGACGAGAGGACCCAGGAGAGAGGGCCCCATCTAAAAGTCCGCAATAAGATTCTGGAATCTCATCTAATGTTGCGTGATGAGAAAGATGATACTGCTGGCGGTGATCTAGAGCTTTATCGCTTTAATAAGGGGTGTTTTATTCTCTATGAACCCCAGCAACAGATAAAGAATCGAGCTGTTCTTGAACATGTCAAAACCATTCCTTATAAACATAACCAGTGTGTTGCCTGGCTGAACTCTGCCTCCACGGTTATGACGTACTCACCTAGAGAAGCCAGTCCCTATCCGTTACAGTACATGGCTACCGTGGTTCAATTGCCGAAGCCGATATTCGCCCTGCCCAGCCATTCCGGCACTCCGGCAAAATAGCATCTTATGGAAATCTTTCCATGCTATAATCGCCCCCTGACACAATCGTTGTAAGCCCCTAATGATATGGATTTAGGATTTAGGATTTAGGTTTTGTTCATGCTTCTTACAGAGAACAACAAATGCAAAAATGTCTTGGATCAACCTTTCCCTCATGTGGTGGTTGAGGAAGCTTTGGATAAAGAGCTACTTGATCAGATTTTCCGCTCGATCCCTGATTTAAAGAGCCTCACCGATGGGAAGCGTTATGGAAACAACGAGCGATTCAACTATTCAGCCTCCGACATATTGGCTAACCCGGATATTGCTCCCGAATTTAAAGAGCTGGCAAGAATACACCTCAGCCAGGCATTTCTAAACGGAGTAGTTAACATATTCGGCAAATTCATCCCTGAGTATTTCCCGGACTTTAAAAATCGATTTGGAGACCTATCCAGCTTGAAGGCAGGTGTACGAGGCAAGGACAATGAGAGAGATGAGATCGATGTACTCATGGACTTCCAATTGGCATCCAATACGCCGGTTTTTCTCCCCGGCACCACCGTCAGGGCACCACATATAGATTGTCCTAAAAAATTGTTTGTCGGTCTGCTTTATCTGCGTCATCCCGAAGATGATTCCACCGGCGGTGATCTGGAGCTGTACACACCATCCCCTGAAGCTTCCGCTTCCGGACCGAGAATGGATATAACAAGGACAGCCAGGAAAGAGGACATGGCTGTAGCCAAAACCATTCCTTATAAAAGCAATAGTCTGGTTTTGTTTTTGAACACACCCCATTCCTACCATGGCGTTACAGTCCGAAAGAGAACAGGACACGTCAGGTTGTTTCTAAACTTGCTTGGCGAGATGAAAGAGCCCCTGTTCGACCTTAACTTAGAGAAGACAGGAAGCAGAAAAGTTGACCTCCTCCGTTGATTGTTCTGCTTCCCTTTCTCTGGACTCGGTCTGATAGTGCTTCCACATCCTAGATAAAGCCCCCTGGCTGGACAGCAAGTCATGGAAACTGCCGGACTCAACCACTCGCCCTCTTTCAAGAACGTAGACGCGATCGAAAAGATCTAAGAGATGGAGCTTATGAATCGAAGAGACCAGGCACTGGTCCCGGAATTTTTCCAGAACTCCGCTATAGATCAGGCGCTCGTTATAGGTGTCCACACTACTTGTCGGCTCATCGAGCAGGATTAGCTGCGAGTCCCTGGCGAAGAAGAGACCACGCGCCAGAGCCAAACGCTGCTTTTCGCCACCACTTAGATTGACTCCCTTCTCGGCAACGTTGGTATCAACTCCCCGGGGTAATCTTGCCACCACCGGACTGAATCGTGCCAACTCAAGGGCTTCATCTAGATGACCCCTCTCGGTCTCAAGGCCGAAAGTGACATTCCTCTCCACCGAGTCATTAAAGAGTTGAGGGTCCTGGGGCAGCAAGGTCGTCTCCCTTGCCATTGGCTTAAGTCCATGTTCAAGCAATCGCCCATCGCAGAAAACTTTTACATGATCGGGATTTTGCATGCCTCGTAAGATTGATAGCAAAGTACTCTTGCCGCTACCGCTCTCACCAACCAGGGCGATACTCTCCCCTCTACATAGATCTATATTCACCTCAGTCAGATGTGACTTTCCAAACTCAGCATCTTCATAGGCAAAATTGAGATTGTTAATAGAGAGCCTCCGCCACTGACCGGGCAGGGAATGGTCATCTCTTTTCCCTGACTGAGAAAATGCCGCTTGCACAATCGATTCTGCACTGCGAACATCGGTTGCTTGCCGGACGACTCTTCCATAATAGAGAGAGAAGTCATGGAAAGAATCGCCAATCCTTCGCAGATATTCGAATAGCGTCAGGAAGGTTCCAGCCATCAACTGTTCTCCTCCCGATAGGGTGGAGAAGGTGTAATAGCCAAGCACTGTCACAGTCATAGCAGCAATAAGCATAGTGCTAAGGAACCACTTGGACTCATTAATCCTCACGCCTTTCTTAATCAGATCCAGTTGTACAAGAATTCTTTTTACAACCTCACTGTTGGTGCGGCTCTCAAGTCTGAGCATGATAACGCTCTCGACATTTGTTATGTAGTCGTGGACAACGGAAGCCACTTTATTTTCATAGCGGTTTATAGTCTCATAGATTTTCGACAGAAACGTATGAATCCAGAGTTCAAGCGCCAGAGCGATTACCATTACCGCCAGGGCCACCAGACCGGCCTCGGGCAAAAAGCAGCAAAGCATTATCTGGGCGCCAAGCAAGCGAAATACCATATATGATACTTCGAAGAAATCATCATAATAGGCTCCGAGAGAATTCGCCGCCCGATTGATTTTGTCTATGCTTTCGCCTGAATGGTGCTGCCGGTGCCATGAAAGAGGCAAAGAGACAACCATTCTGAATAGTGAAGAGCGATAATTTAGCTTGATATGAAAACCAAGAAACATCTCCAGATAGCGCGCTGGTCCGTGGAACATCCAGAAAGAAAACTGCAGGAGGAAGTAGATTGCAAGATACTTGATTATGTCCTGGGTGAGCACAGATGGTGTTTCATATTGTGTTTGAACAGTATTTAGCAGAAGACCTATAACGTAAGGCTCCGCCAACTGACAGACTTGCGCGCAAGCGTGCATGATGTAGCAGACGATGATAATCCATCGTCGCGAGCCGGCATATTGCCAGCCACTGGATATAAGAAATCCGAAGGGATTTCTTCGCATAAGGGAGTTCATCAACTCATCTCCGAAAAGAAAAGTCCTGTTGTTCCTGCTCAATTGCGACAACATATATACGCAGCCGAAAACTGGCTGCATAGACAACGCCGAACTGAGCTCATTCAAGACTTCTCGAGCTAGTTACGAGCACAAACAGATGGGAACTGTGTCTGTGAAGGTTGGTGCGCTTGTTTGTGCAGAAAGAACCTACAACTATGATCATTCAAACCGAGCGCGTAAAGTACGCTCGACTTATGTTCATGGCTTCAAAGACAGCCCTTTAGTGAATTACGATCCTGGTCATCGGTGATCTCCTGCTTTAAAATCGTCTGCCGCTCGCCTGATCGCGAGGGGTCTTAACTAATAAAGTTGGGATTTTGAAACTGTAATACAGCACCACTACATTGTCAAGCCACTGTGTGCTGATGTTTCTCTAAAAGAACGCTAAAGTCGCACGGCTTCTAGAACTCAATTCATGCCGTGGCAAAGTAATACCCGACTCCAGGTAAGAGCCGGGCATCACCATTAATTATCTGAAGAGATCTAGTCTTTCTCTTCAATTCTCAGATTTGGAATTCCGGCTCCGGCTCCGGCTTCACCTTTCAACTCTTGTAGCCACTCTCTAGGTTTCAATTCACCATCCTTTGGAATGACTCTGAAATCAGGCAGTTTATGGATAGGTGCCTGATAGCGCATATCTCGGACAGTTTGGTCACCGATATCGGATGCGACATCACCGGCGGAGCGTCCAACTACTTCTCCGGGGTTAACAACCATCGCACCACTTCTGGTGTAGTCAACACTCTTGACCTCGGTGCTTCCGTCCTTGTTGAACTGTACGGCCAGATCACCACCCTCATTGTGAAGGAACACGCGTCCATCTTCTGCCTGGGTCAATCTGGTATCCGAACCGGACTTCTTAAGCTGGGTGTTCAACTCGTCGATGAATCTACCCATGCGCTCGGGATCTTTTCTGAGGCTCTCTAGAGCACTACCCAATTTCTCTACATTACCGTCTATAACCGACTCTTGAAGAGAGACCATAGCTTTGCGATCACCGTCTCCAACTATCTTAGGAATCATATCCTGAAGTTCTTGCTTGGCTTCTGACCGCTCTTCAGGAGTAATCTTAGAAGGATTCAGCTTTTTGAAAAAGTCTTCTGAAAAATCATTGCTGCCGTCACCTTTCCCATTTTTCTCGAACCTGTCGATAAAGTCCCTGAAAGACTCAGCACCTTCGGCAGCTTCTCCATCTTTTTCTTGCATATGCTCGTTGATAATACCGGCAGAACCTTCTTTATCGAGGTCGTCTACTTTACCAGTGTCTTTTCCTGCCGCTTCGGCTCTCTGAGCACCATTTTCTAAACTATTTGACCCGAGACCATCGGGCATTTTCATTGAATCATCAAGTAATTTTTGATGAGCACTTTCCCCTACTTCCGCCACGCCAGGATTGATTTCGAACGCATTCTGCTGTTGTCCCATTAGAAACTCCTTTAAATAAACTAGCTAAAAGCTGGGTTGAGCTTCCCGTTTCTATACAGCGTTCAAAATTCCTGGACAAATTTCCAAAAATTTCCCATATTTTTTTTCAGCTTCCAGTCGGGCGAATTTAAAGTCGCTATCCGGACCACTTACTCATCATTCGCATAACGGAGCGGACATAGCCTGCTTCGTCATTGCCATCATAGTTTGGTGCATAAACAGAGATAAGCTTGGGCAAAGTATCTAGACCACGGCTCACATAGCGTCTATGAATGTATGGGAACCAATCTTTTAAACTCTCTTCGAAACTATTGTATTTCATAAAAGGTCCTGCTTGACCGGCCGGCCCGGTGCCCTTTCTGTTACCCCAGTTTCTGGTTCTCACTGCCCATCCCCTGGTCCCCGCACTTGATTCTTTGACAAAGAATGCCAGGGCAAGAGCCGGGTTGATATTATGTTTGACACCCAGATCAAAGATTAGTTCTCCCAGACCCTGGGCAGGAGAATTGTATTTGGCCAATACCTCTTCTATCTTCTGAACAGTAATGGTAGGCTCGGAAACGATTCTGGTATCACCATATTTATAAGGTACTATACGATCACTTCTATTCGAAGGTGGTCTGGCAGTATCCCTTCGATTGTCAGTGTCTGTCCTTCTTCTCCAGTTGTCCCCCCGCCATTCCGGTGGAAGATTCCTGTCATCCTGGCTGGCGCGCTCACCACTATCGGATCGAGCATAGTCGTTGTAACTCCATCCGGGAGGAAGCAAGTCTCTGGTTCTACTATCTCCTCTGCTTTCTCTGCTTGCCGGCTCTGAGCGTTGGCCTCTTTTGAAATATTCACGCCAGTAGTCATTCCAATAATTTTTCCAATGATCTCGCCAGTAATCGCTGTCCTTCGGTTTAGCTGATTCTTCAGTTTCCGGTTGTCTGTCCTTCCTCTTTCCGGAGGGCTCCATTACATCGAACCTGGCATTGGAAGATTTGCCCATGAGCATCGGAAACTCACGAAATTCAGAAGACGTTCCTTTCTCCTTTGTCTGTCCTTTATCTGCTTTAGCCTCAAGGGCTCTTTTAAGAATTCCTCTGCCTGAGAATGCTTCATAAAGAGATGAGCTAGCCGGAATTTCAATCGGCTTTCTACCATACTCAAGGCTCAGGGGAGGAATAAGTTCACTTGCTTGTCGGGGAGCTTTTCGCGGAGAATCTCCTGCTCTTCCCAGAGTAAGGGAAGCAGCCTGCTCGAAACCGGAAGTCTTTCCTGGAGAAAAGTCCAGTACGGAATCCTGCCTTGTTCCTTTACCACTATTTAGTAAGTTGTCAAAACTAATACCGGATTTAGCACCACTCTCTTTCGACAATCCGGCGGCTTCCAGATTACTATCCATCCAGATCCTGCTTCCAAAAAATGCGTGTCATACTCTAATAGAAACTGTTCAAATTGTATCGAAATTATGTGACCAAAGAGTATCCACATCCATCTAAAAATGTGATAAAAAGCCAGTTCTCACAAAGAAGTTGCACAAGGCATCGAAAGATAAGACAAAGGAAAGAAGAGTTGCTGCTCAACTAAACCATTGCATCACTGTATCGTCTTCTCTCTCTGGATTGATTGCGAAATTCAGGTCCCATATAGGAGGTCCTTCCGTGGAAAGTTCTCTTCCCATCTCCCATCTTCACAATCTCAAGATCTACTCGGGCAAGTCCCCTGGCTTGATCAAGACCTATTGCTCGGGCCGAAGCCATGGACAGATCAATGTGCCTTCCTTTGACATGGGGACCGTCATCATTAATGGTCACTATCACAGACTTGCCGGTCGACTCGTCTGTAACTCTCACCTTTGTACCGAAGGGAAGGGTTCTGTGGGCCGCTGTCAGACCATTGTAAGGCTCATAAATTTCACCATTGGCGGTGGGTGTTCCTGCACCCATCGAATACATAGAAGCAACTCTGCCCTTAAACACTCTACCTTCCAGTGGGTGACCGGTTCTATCCGAAGCATCCGCTCTTCGCTCACTCTCCGCCTCGGGGCGCCTAGCCGTATAGTCTGTGGATTTCCCTAAATACCGGGTCACCCCTTTGGCGACGGCTTCTGCCAGCTTATTCTGATAGTCTTCTGACTTGGCTCGGCTTGCGTCTCCTTTATTTGCCAGGTTGGCTAGCTCTAGGAATACGGAAGGTGCATCACCGGTAGTGCTCTGGAATGGTTTCCCTTTCCAACTGTGGGTTTCATATTTAACACCGCGATTTGCGGCTCCTGTCTCCTGTACTATAGTGCTTTGCAGCACTTCGGCAAGACGCTTACTGTCAGCTTTGGAGTACATCGTCAACATACCGCTGACATTAGGACCGGCACTATCTCCATGTATTGCCAGGGCAAGGTCCGGCTTTATCTGATTAAATTTAGCCTTGATATTCTCGGGAGAGACATAAACATCACTGTCCCGGGTCAGCTTGACTGTGGCACCAAGACGCTCCAACTCCCGGGTTATTTTTCTGGTCATTGAAAGAGTAAAGTCTTTCTCTTTGACGCCATTGTGCACCGCACCGGAATCATGTCCGCCGTGGCCGGCAGCCAGGGCGATCAAGACACCTCTAAGAGGCTTATCACCAGGCGCCTCTGCCCGCTCTCTGGTTCTATCGGATGGAGCGCTATCATCCCTGTGCTCGGCCGGTCTCTGGTCAGGGGTTCTTTCTGGCTCTCTAGCTCTGATCAACCAGCTTCTCGGCTTGAGGGGCTGATCCGGTGACCATAGATCGCGATACTCATAACCTTCGTTATATCCTTCCGGCTTATTGCTCCGACGAATATTCATCGGGTCAGGCCGCAGCTCGCTCTCGCTGGCATAGTAAGGCTTGGACTTACCATCCCAGAGATGCCTCGCTACTGGAGAAGTCGGATCCGGCGCAAGTTCAGAGTCTCCATGGCGCGGTCCCTTGTCTTTGCTTTCATAAGGTTTGACCCCGGGGGAATTCCTATCCTTTAGAGCATCTGCGTACTTCTGGCGATAAAACTCTCTCCAGTAGTCCTGCCAGTATGTATTCTCTTTTCCACCGCTGGTGTCTTTTCCATCGTTAGCTGATAGGGTTCTATCGGCTGAGTTATCACCGTTTATTTTTATCTCGGCATTGAGCTCAGTTCCTGTGGGCAGATCTTCTCTTTTGATCCCGGTCCCATCTCTTCCGGGCCCTGGCCGGGAATCGCCCCTGGATGTATTCAGCTTCGCCGGTGGCTCTGTCGGCGGACGTAAGACCCAGAGCTGCTGCCCGTATTCCTCATCAGAAAAGACTTCGGAAAGCTTACCCTTTGCCAGTTTTGTCGAGTCGGAGTCATGATGGTAGACGGTTCCGTCCTGGCCGACCACTGCGATATCTGAATTCAAGCCACCCTTGCGCCAGTTCGTGTTTAACTTGCCCCCCACCACAACATCACCGGGCTTGGCATCGGCCACGCCATGGACTGTCCACCCTTTTGCTAAAAGACGGGCCATGATATTTTTCGGGTTGGCACCTTTTACGTCGTAGCCCACCTGCTTGAGCATCTCTGCGATGGCAGCACCGTTTCCGACCTTGCCATCTTCAAGATAGTCACGGAATTCGCTGGCTTCCCAGGGCTTCAATCCCAGGCTGGCTTCTGCAATTTTGAATATATTGGTCTGGGCTGGAGACATTTGGGGATGGGCAACAGATGCGTCGCCCATATCTATGGTCTTAGGGACCTCCTTGTCGCCGCCCTCTTTAATCTCTAGTTTAGGTATTTCGGCGACAACTCCATCCCGGGAGGCGGCAAGCCTAATCTCGGCTCCACCGGCGAGCGGAGGCACATACAACCTGCTATCAGCAGATCGATCATTTGTTCCAGGACCCTCGTCAGCAGCATCAGCTGTCTTGAAGTAGGCTTGGTTCGTATCCTGCCTGTCGAGAGAAACATCAAAATCCACCGCCCCTCTCTTCTCCGGGGCAGTGACATCTCGTTCGGGTTCCTGGCTGGAACCTGTCGGAACTTCTTTTGTTTTAGCGACTAGCTGCTCGACCATTAAGTAGGGATACCTTGGGATGGAGGGGTACTAAGCGATTTGTCGAATTCCGGAGGAATCGCCAGTCAACTATATATATAACCCGGCAACATAACCGCAACGTGACAACGACTCTGACTAGATGCAGTTTTTCCCAATACAGTGGGGATTCTGAGCCTTTGGCAGGAACTGCTCTCCAGCTCCCTTCCCAAAAATGACTCAGTCAAAAGACCCTTCCATAAACCAACTCTTTTGTTGATGGTTATAGGTGAGAAGCACCAGGCTGCGTTTGTTTGATACCGACTGCAAAAGAGCCATGTAATAGGACTTTCTCAATGACTCCTCCCACCAGTTGCCGGAAAGTTTTTCCGGGCTGGTAATGTGCAAAACTCTATACCATACCCCGGAGAAAGTGACAGAGAAAGGCTTTGCCTCTTTCAGTTCGACCAGGGCAGGAACCGGCTCGTCCTGTCGTTTCAATACCAATCCGGCAGCCACCCCTTCATTGTTCAACAGCCTGAGAGCATAAGCCGTACTCGGCTCCTCCATAACCATGGTTCGTGTTTCTTTCAAATTCACCGGCTGCCAGTTCCCCGCCATCTCGGGGAAATAATTATCCTCCGCCACCGGCCGAACAAGTACGCCTTCTCCCAATCTGGTCTCCAGGCGCTGGAGAAGATAGGCAAAAGCGCTGGAAGAGAAATCGCTATCCCCCCCGTACTTTGGATAGTCTTTGCCTGCGGCAATCTCCAACTGATCGAAAGACTCCTTAACGGTCTTTGAGACCACCAACTTAATTGCGGTAAATTCGCGACTGAGGGGTTTGGACTCCAGGGAGAGCCGGAGAACTTCTAGAAGGAACTTACTCTGATTGGAGGGTTTGACAAGACTTATGGGTCTCTCTTCAAAAAGCAGATCATCACTGTAGAAATAGACAGTGAGCTCTTCGGCACAAAGTCCTTCCGATACCAACTGCGCCACCAGTCGCTGCAACAAAGATTTCATGACGAAAATAGTATCGGTAAGCGATTCCAGGGGACCGCCCAGATCCAATACACACTGAAAGCTTTTCTCCGGGACTGGCAGCATCGGTCTCAGGTCATCTACGCCGGACGCGAGCCGGTAAGCACGCTCTCCTTCCACTCCGAAACGATGCCGTATTTTATCGACGGACAAATCTCTATATTGACCTATGGTTTTGATACCAAGAGTCTTAAGGGACTCTTTTACCTCCTCCGATACAGGCAAAAATTCAAGGGGAAGCCCGGCGAGGAACTCTATATCCCCACCGGAAGGGACAATAAGCCACCTTCGTCTTGCGGTCCTGGTGGCAAGGCCGGCGGCAAAAGCACAATCTGCTATACCAACTAACGCATCGACATATCCTCTCCTGCTGACCAGGCGTAAAAGCTCGCGACAAAACTTGCTCTCTCCTCCCGTGTGGGCAAGCCCTCCGGCATCTAAAAAAATCTCACCGATACCACCACCGGAAACCCGGGGAGAGATCTCCACAAGATCCGCCACCAGTTCTTTTTGGGCAGCGAAACAAAGAGAAGGATCATAGTCCTGAAAAAGAAGGTCTCCACAAACACCACGAGCCTGGGAGAGACGCATACCCGGTCGCACAAAATTACGGGCGGCCTTTTTCGAACAGAAGAAGACTCGGCTGCGTCCGCCAACCAGAACAAATGCCTTAGCCTTTAGTTCGGGGTTTTGTCTTTGATGTACGACGATCGGGAATCTGGGGATACGTAAACAAGCTATTCGTGACATTGGAACTAAAACCGATCTCCATACCCTGTGTCAAACCGTCCCGGGAAAGTTCCGCCTTGACAGAAGGTACAATCATGACACTACCTTCAATACCTTCATTGACTGAAAAAGCATCGGACCAGTCAAAACTCCCCCGAGCTTGCGCCCCCCAGGAATCTCGCCTACTTTCCGACTGACAATCCTTGACTAAAATCAAAGCGGTTCTGGATCTATCAAGCGCTCGATGCAATCTAGCATAGGTCCTGTCGTTCATAAAAAACGACTGTCCAAGATCAAATACAACCACATCAAAAATCGCACTGCGAATAAGCTGTTCCGCAACCCAACAAGACTCCTTCAGGATCATCCTGGAATCCACAGACCTCTTACCCTGCTTTAAACGCTCACTGACACGAACAGCAACAAACTCTCCCGGGCTTCTACTTTTTCGAGCAGCGAGATTTGTGGGCATGGCGCCACAAATACCCTGATCAACAAAAGCCCAGTCAGCTGCGACCAGGCGGCTATAAGTATCTATGTAGGCCACGTTAAAGCCTGAAAGACACCAGTTTGCAATGGCGCTGCGTAAAAGAGTACTTTTCCCGGAAGAAACAGGACCGGACCATTCACTTATAGCTCTACGGGAAAGCCCCCGTAACACACCACAATCAATATCATTGATTCCGGTACGCAAAAACTTGTTGCGATCCTGGCCGACAAACCACTTACCGGGGAACAACTGTTCCATCTGTTGTCTTAAGGCAATTACATTCGCTTTTGCAGCCATTTAAATCCAGTAAGACTCCAACAAAATAGAACCAAACAAAACCAAACTCTCCCTCTTCTTACAAAAAGGGGCCTGACCATAGAACTTGAAACGGCTCTCCTGCAAAAACAGTCAATGCCGAAGCGTCGATAGAAAGCACTTCATCAGTCAAGAACAATGCCCTAAGCAATCAGCCTGTCTCGCCAATTCAGCTATCTATCACTACAACTATTTATTTATTTCGAGGTAAAGGAATTAAACCATACATTTGTATGGCTGTCAAATTTTCCCACCCCACCGTCTATTTTCGATTTTTCGCGTGGGTGGCGACCAGGTCGGCATAATATTTCAGATCTTCCATCCCTTCATTTTTCTGCCCGAAGTAGATATCGGAGTAGAGTTGCATGAATTGATCCAGACTATCAGGCAAACCGGAAGGCGTAGCTTCCCCTTCCCGGGAGAGCCTGTCCACAGTTTGCCTGACTCTAAAGGTAAATTCAGAAGGAGTCTCCTGGGGATAACGATTAACCCCGGTGCTCTCTTTCACTGACTTAACAACCTTCTTGTACTGACCCCATTCCGGTCCCCTGGCACGACGGCTTCTGTACCAGGCAAGCAAGCGGGGAATGAGTTTACGAAGAAGCAAAGCTAAAAGAGCCAGGGCGACTAAAACTCCCAGAATCCAACCGGCAATATTAAGAGCCTGCTCAAGCTGCTTCTTCTTCTCCGCTTCGTTGAGACCGAGATCCTCTTTGATATCATCGGCGGTGTACTCGGTCTCTCTCTTCTGAGCCGGCAAAAAGCCTTCGGGCGTGGCATCAAACGGTACCCAACCAAACTCCGGAATATACGACTCAGCCCAGGTATGCCTGTCCAAACCGCTCACGTCCCTGGCGCCGGTCATACGGTTCAACTCGCCAGGTGCAAAGCCCGTCACAAGCCTACAAGGAATGCCTATGCATCTGTTTAAAATAACAAAGGCAGAAGCAAAATGAGTAGCCTGCCCCCCTTCACTGCTATTTAAGAAGGCGGACACCACATCCGGTTCTTTATCGTCGTACACCGTTTCCGGATTGAACTCATAGTTCTTTCTTAGATATTCAGCGATTTGTTCACTCTGCACGTACCAGTTGAATTCAGGAGAGGTATTGGTCTCTGCCGTTTCAAACACCGAATCGGTTATCGTGACGGGTAGTTGGAGATAACGAGAAAAATTATCTCGGATCAGCTCTTCCTGGTCTGCGCCTAGAGGAGATCGTTGCCTCATATACGCGAGATTAAAGATTGGCAGCTCGGTTTTCACCTTGAACTTAGTGCCATTTTTGAGACTGTCCGTGGTGCGCATCACGCCCAGTCCGTCCACACTCATCTCTTTTTGATCGAGAATAACTTCCTGGGGAATCCAGGCGCCGGGCATAACTTTGCCGAGACTCTTGGCCTTAACCTCGATCTCCTGGGTAATGCTGATCGAAGGATAGCGAGGAGGGATAGAAAATGCATCAGCCATTCCTACCAGGAACAAAGGTCTTTCCCGGGAAAGGAATTCGAACTTTCTCGCTTTACTCAAATTGGTGGAAAGGTCCCTGAAAGGCTCTTTGCTTTGTGACTCAGATTCAACTTTTTGCGGCTCCACCTGGGACTGAGTAGGCGATGATTTTCCTGAACCAGCATTCATTACCAGTCCTTCTTGCCTTTTGAGAGTTCCCCCTTTCATGAGAATAGACCCGGGAGAAACGGCACCGGTCGGAGCCTGGGGCATAGGAATATTTGATTGAGCCTGATTCGCTCTGGTTCTGGCAATGGCAGCTTTCTCCAGGGCGTCTTTGATACTATCGCGTTTGACGACACCATCCACAACTTTCACGGACTTTTCTGGTTCCGGCTTTTTACTTTTGCCCTTCTTGCTCTTTGAAGAGTTGGAATCACTCCAGATGACACCATCAAATCGGTCATAGCACTGCCGTCTCATATAAGTCAATCGGCGAGACTTGACGCTTAGAACCAGGGAATTAGAGGGTGCAAAGGGTTCTCTGGTATCAAGAGTCTTCTCATCCTCAATTGTAATTTCGCCGGACTTTTTCTTGCCTCCACTGCCTCCATCGCCTCCGGAACCAGTTTTACCTGCGCCTTTACCGGCGGTGCCGCTGCCTTTCCCCTTCTTCGACTTGTCTCCAGCGCCGGCGCCACCTTTCTTTCCTTTGGCTTTGCTTTTATCGCTGGACTTCTTGCTCTTGCTTTTCTGCTTCTTCTTGCTCTTCTTGTCGGCGTTGTCAGCTTTGTCTGACTTATCGGACTTATCCCCTTTCTTTCCGGACTCAACCTTCTTTTTATCTTTAGGCTCGGTCTTGATCTGGTCTTTTTCTTCTTCTTTTTTCTTCTTCTCTTCAGTTTTTTTATCGGCAGGCTTTTTCTCAGATGTTTTACCGGACTCTTTCGCTTTAGGCTTTTTGTCAGCTTTGTCTGCTGTTGCCTTTAGCTTCTCTTTCATATCCTTCTCTTTATCCTGGTTCTTTTTGAGATTGGATAAAACATCGGAGTTCTTTTTGAACCACTCCCTGGCTGATTGTCCTTTGCCTGCATCATTCCTTCTTGCCGGCTTCTGACTGGGTGCCACCATATCCAGTACATAGTCAGGATTCAAAGACTTGGAGTAAGCCATCAACTGATCAATAAAGCTGTCCACCCGCGGCATAAACAGAAACATCATCAAAGCCAATAATGGCATGAAAGCAAGCAATCCGAGGGTTGAGCCCACTCGGCTGCGCATTCTCTTATTACCCCCGGAATAATTCACCTGGGGCGCCGGGTCAATCTGTTTCTTCAACCACGCATTCAGAGTTCTAGAAACACAGTCATAATAAAGCATGACTGCCCCAAGCAAAATGTAAGCGATGATTAAACCGCCATAGAGAAGTCCCCTGGCCACAGGAGCAGTAACACAGAGCAGTAAAAGCCCAAGACCGGAAGAGAGATTCAGATCAGCGCGGCTTCTCATCTCGAAACATAAGCTAGCAAATACCCCGGCAAGAAATATAACGAAAGGAGCGACAAAATCGTATTCGGTGGTTAAAGGGCTGATGAACTTGCGCCCGGCATAAATGCCGACAAGAACAATGCCGATGAAAGCCGTGCGCCTGAGCCACTTATTGTCATCGTTGCGAAACAGATAACTCAAATAACTACCGGTAACAACGGTGAGAATATAGATGCCGGAGAGCAAAGGCTCCAACTTGGAGAAATAACAAGTGGCACCTACACAGAGCAGTGCCATGAGAAAAACCACCACCCGCAGTGGTACAGACTGTTCCGGCGGCTCCTGGGGTTCAGGTGCTTTCTTTTCTGACTTAAACATCAAAGCGCCTCCAGATCCTTAACCCACTCAACCTGGCCGATCACCTGACCTTCCGTGGGACCGAGCATCTGTTTAACATTTGCTTCTTCAGAGCGCTTCGGTCGCAACCGGTCGAAATTGACCATGGCAGCAACCCCCTTCTTATCCTCCACTGGTTCATCATAGTCCCAACCAACTGGAACAATAGCCAGCTCAATCGGAGAACAGACCACATCTCCTTCTCCCGGGCTGTATTTAATCACCTGCTCTCCCGTGGGCAGAAGAGTCAATAGATCTCTTTCGTAATAGTCAATCTCAATAAGGCTCTCATCTACTTCGATATCTTTATCTTCCAGGTCCCTGGCACCGCGTCTGCTTCCCCTCATGGATACAGGCTCAACCCGGGCCAGGATCTCAGCGTATAGCTCAAGACCGGGATTTAAGCCTGACGGGATATCGTACATAAGCGGCTTAAGCTGTTCCGAATTAAGAGGAGGATTGAGAAAGAGATTGGGAATCTGTCCCATATGATAGCCGAGATGACAGAGCGAAAAGGCGGTGGAAACAGCCAATTCAAACTGTTCTTTATTACGCCAGTTGGCCCTGAGATTCAACAGTAAGTTGAATACCGGCAGGGTCTCTTGATCAAACTCTTTAACAAGGATCTCATTGGCTTTTGCTGTGAGGGCCCAGTGAATATGCCTGAGACTATCACCGGTGCGAAACTCTCTTACACTTCGGAAACTGGTGCTCTGGTGCGTGACGGCCGAAAGTGCCGAAGACATTCCCATGGTGGAGCTGACACCGCGCAACTCAGAGAGAAAGTTGCCGGATACTTCATAGTGGCGAGGATAGACAGTGAGCAAGACATTTTTCTTTTCCTTTATGGAAAACTTCCGCTCCCACCAGGTAATTCCCAGGGGGAAACAGGTGCTCAAATCAATACCGTTGAATTTATAAACGCCCCGCTGCAGATTGGGAGTGGGAAATTCAAACCAGCTCTCCCCTTCAAGAGTCTCAATTAGAACAGGCTCGGGCGAATAGATAGGTTCAAAATTGGTTCCATCCGTACCCCGGCGAACAGCATCGATATTCAGCCTCAACCATTTGACGGGAAAGAGCGCGGAGAGTGGTCCCAGATGTCTACTCTTTTTTAGTTTTACTATGAGAGCAGCCTGGTCGGAAGCCAAAACTTCTTCTGGAAGAGCATAATCAAACTCTACGTTCAAAAGAACCAAAAGTGGAATAAGAGCACCTAGAATGGCAGCGGATACGAAGGCTGAGGATAATAGATAGAGCCATTCATTGTTGCAGAGCGCCCCCATCAGACTGATGAAAAGACCGATGAACAA
>JAUIJG010000531.1 GCA_030431355.1 bacterium | reverse complement strand
TATTGTCTGTCCTTCATCATTCAAGAACTCAAATCCCGGCTGCAACGGAATGGTGAGAGCCCCTTTGCCTGGGAAGATTCCGAGACCAGCGGTGCCGGGAACGATGCCTTTGCGGCGCATCCAGGCTGAGACGGAGCGGGTAATCAGATCGGAGCGCACCGGTTTTTCAAAGAAGACAAAAAGCTGCCATTCATCGGAATCGCTGGCTTTATAAAGCCTTGTTTTCTCCATGCCTGCCTCGGCCAGACAATCTTTGAGCTTGGTCATGCCACCAGCCCGGTAGTAACAGTCCTCATCCATGGTAATAACCATGAAACGTGTCAGGGCATCGGACCGGAAGGATCTCTGGATATCACTCTCGCCGGCGAGGGATTCAAAAATCTCTTCATCAGTCAGATAGTGATAACGGCTGGTCTCACGCCATTCTTTCTGCTCGTCGCGTTTAATCAGACTGGCAAATCTATTGGATAGGGTTGAATAAAAGAAATTGAGATTCTGAGCAAAGACATCCGGATTCATAAAGCGGGTACCACCCGGATCGAATCGAACAGCAGAGACATCACCTTCGAATGCGCCATCCGGCTCGGACAACTCATCACTCTCTTTTGCTTTGAGAATCTTGTCCAGTTGCTGCTCCACCGAAGAGCGGAGGCGGGTCTCAGCTTCGGAATCATCCGACTCTTCTTCGGACATATCCTCAGATTCTTCTTCCAGCTCTATGGTGTCATTTTCGGTATCATCGGGAAGAGACTCCATGATGTGGTCATAGGCTTCTTCTTCGTAGCCCATTTTGGCGGCTTTCATCTCCAGATCCATGGTGAGCTGATATACACTTTTGTCACTCTGCATATCTGCATAATCGGGGTCAGGAGCCGAACTGGAATTAGATGGGGAGTATGCCACTTGCTTAGAGCCTCTGGTTAGTAAACCTCTCCTGAAGGAGAGCCTGTGCGTCAGAAAGCTCAATGATAGTACATAGAAATAAGAGGTTCACGGAACCGGAAAGACCACCTCCACAGATAAGAGAGGTAACCGAACAGCACCATATTCAATTCCGATCACATGACCATCGCAAATAAGACAGCTATATCCAGGCAAGTCGAACTCATTACTAATATTCAATAAATCCTGCAAAGAATCTAAATCAGTTTCTTCTCTTAGGCTGGTTCTTGAACTGTTTATCGTCTCCGTCCAGAACGTCGGATAGACCAGGAAGAACTCGGTCTAATTTGCGGCCGAATTCCCGCCCTCTTTGGGTCCGTCCAAATATCTCCGCCGCCTTCCGACCGGCTCTTTCAGCCTCTTGCTGGGATACTTTGCCGTCTCCATCCCCCTGGATTATCTCACCCAACTCCTCAGCGTCATTTCTATACCGGCCCAGGTCACCTGCTCCAGTCCTGGCACCCAGCCTATCGAGATTTTGTTGCTCCCTCAGCTCTCTTTGACGAGCCTCTTTTCTGGCCACCCGCTCCTCCGGAGTCAGTCGTCTGTTCTCCGGCTGTTCAGAATTGGTTTCAGCCTCGGCATACAAATTGGTCGTATCGAATCGCAGGTCCTGATCATCACCTTGCTCGGAGAGTCCGCTCTCCGGCAATCTATTTGCTACCGAACCTTCCTTCAAAAGGTCTATAGATTGCCCCGAGAGATTCAAGCCTCCTTCTACTCCTCCGTCCTTCGAAGTCGCGTCCGAGACATTATTTGGCTCTTCAAAAGCCTGATGACCGTTTGCCATAGTAAATCCAACCTGGTAAGGGGAGAGCGAAAGTAAATCCAGTATCCGAAAATCCTGTGTCAATTTCGTGAAATCCAAAATTGAAGGGCACAGAATTATGGACAATACTGACTATAATATTCCCGGCTCCGGCAATTTCTAGCACGTGAATCTAACTGAATTCGCGTCCAGGTCTTAAGTAGCACATCAGGAAGATTAGCCTCAGGAAGCAGTCACCGAGGATTGATCAAAATTGATTATCTCCACCGGCTCAATCTCATCAGCAGGCTTAAAGCCGAATATTTTCGCGTAGAAATAAAACTCAGCGTCTATGGTCCGCTCTATGTTTTCTGCTTTCCGAAATCCATGCTGTTCGCCTTCGTAGGCGATATAAGCCACTGGCAACTGCTTCGCCTTGACCGCTTCCACCATGGCCTCGGCCTGATTGGGCGGCACAACCTTATCTTCAAGACCCTGGAAAACTATCAGAGGACAGCTCAGCCTGTCGGTAAAATGAATGGGGGAGCGTTCTTTGTATATGGCCTCATCTTGAGGATAAGGACCGATAAGCCGATCACAGTATCGAGACTCGAACTTATGAGTATCCTTGGCTAGCAGCTCAAGATCACCGATTCCATAGTGACTTGCCCCGGCCGCGAATGTGTTTTTGAAGGTAAGGACACAGAGAGTAGTGTAACCACCGGCGCTACCACCGGTGATCGCCAGTCTCTTCGGATCAGCCTTTCCTTCTCTTACTAGATACAGGGCTGCTTGCTCGCAGTCTTCCACATCAACCACGCCCCAGTTCTTCTCGAGACGCTTCATGTACTCCCGTCCGTATCCGGTGCTACCACCATAGTTGACATCGACCACAGCAAAACCTCTGGATGTCCAGTACTGAAAAGCAAGATTCAGCCCGGTTGAGGTAGAGCCGGTCGGTCCCCCATGACTCTTGACTAAAAGAGGAGGCAAACTGCCTGAATCAGCCTCTAAATCTTTGTTCGTGGGTGGATAATAAAATGCATAAGCCGTCTTAGAACCACCGGTAGGAAATTCGATAATCTCGGGAGTGGAGATATAGCCTGATTCTATCTCTAGCTTCGCGCTCGGCTTAACCACCGTGAACTTCTTACTCTCAGAATCAAAAGAGGTCACAGCCTGGGGAGAAGCCGGGGAAGAAGCAAGCATTGCGACTTTGCTGCCGTCGGCGCATAGATAGTGAATATCCGTGTATTCGGCTTCTATCTGCTTCAAGTCAGGTTTAGCGGCATCGACAAAAAACAGTTTGGAAACCCCTTTTTCACAACCCACCCCAATAATTTTGCCATCGTTCAAAAACGCGTAGGTAGCCATGCCGAATACCCAGAGAGGCAATCCGAATTCCACCGAACCTGGTGTCAGATT
>JAUIJG010000530.1 GCA_030431355.1 bacterium | reverse complement strand
GATGTCTTTTGTCGGCTCGACAATAATATACGCGTTCATGCAAGCGACAGGTATGGTGAACGACCATCTAAAAACCTGCTGGAAAGCCAAATAGACAGTTCTAGGCTAATCCACTTTGTAAACGACTATACCAAACTTAGAATCGAACTTCAGCTTTGTACCCTTACCGGTGACGACGGAAAGGACCTCTTTGTTGAACTTATTGGCGAAGGGCGCATCGGATTGGTCTGAGAGCTTAGAAGGCTCAAGCGATATAAAAATGTACTTGGGAATAACGCCTTTTCGAATCACATCAAGTATTTCTTTCAATTCATTGGATAGAGTCCATGAACGGAATTGAACTCCCCTTCCACTCCAGCGATCTTGACCAGCTGATTCATTAGTGCCATTGGTCACATCGCCTAAATTCAGTTTCTTGGCTGTGTAGGTGCCAGTGTTCACATTGAGCCAGTGGTAGCTAACGCCCAGTATGATCATGTAACCCTTATCAAAATATGGCTTAGCAAGAGAAGACAATCTCTCAATCTCCTCTTCTTCAAGAGTCTCATCTTGAATCACTTCCACCACATTGCTTCGCATGGGCCAATCAGAAAGATAACCAAAGGATTCCAGGTTGAGGACAACGAATTGCGCACCGAAGAGGAGTAAAAACGGCACGAAATAGATGTAGCTTTTGATATAAGAGGCAAAAGCCATAAATGCCACCACAAGCGATGGAAGCACTCCGAAAGCATAGCGCGGATCTTCCGCTATGCTTGTCATCAACACCACCATGACGATGACAGCCTGAACCGATGCCACCAATCCAATAGAGAGAGGAGGAGAAAACCGCCGACTCTTCTCCGACTTCGAAATCTTATACAGACAAAAGGCAATAGGAGCACCGATAAAAAGTGGGGAAAGATAAAAGAAAACAGGCTTGAGCAAAGGCATCACCATATGGATATGCAGTATATCCAGCCAGATGAACAGTTTTTCCACTAAAGTACCTTTCTGTCCATATAGTTCAGCTATCTGTCCGATGGAAGTTCCATGGGCAAGGGCAGCCACATGCTGCCAGTTGTATCCGTACCAGGTAGCAACGGATAAAACAGAAAGCACCCCCAGGCACCACAATAAAAATGCTTTCCTGCCCTCAGGCAAAATCTGGCTCAATCCACCTTGCAGAAGCTTCAAGAGAATTAAAAATCCAGGCACCACGCAATAAAGTGGAGTAGAAACTTTAGCGAATAACCCTATCGCAGCAGCGATCATCAGATGTCCGGCGTTTTCATCAATTTTACGCTGCTCAAAAGTTACCAGTAACCAGTAGAAATAAACCACCGAAAGAGCCTGCAACATCTCAACCAGGTAACTTCGACTCAGGTTGAAAAAGAGCGGCAGAGAAGCAATCCCAAGACAACCTAGAAATGGAAGGGCTCTGTTACTCATCCCGGCACCGGGACTTAACTTCCTGCCAATCTCAAAAACCAGCAAGAGTACCAGAAATGACTCAAGTACGATGGAAAAGAGAAGCGCCACATCAACGTTGCCGAATGCCTGACCTAGAGGCACAAAAAATTGTCCGACAAGAGCGATTCCAGGAGCCTTTGATAGACCGACCGAGTCAAGAAAAGTGTTGAAGTAGTCAGATACTCCAGGCAGGAAGTTGAAAACACCCCCTGAGGCGAGATTAGAAAGCGAAGTCCACAGATCCACCGTTGCAGAGCCATAAGAGGACTGGTCCCACCACCAGATTCCTTTGTCTCTCAAAACCCAGAGCAATGAAGGCAAAGCCAGAGCGATACAAAACCAGAGCCCGTACAAGAAAGGGACAGAAGGCGAAGAATCCCTGTGATCGGCCGTTTCAACGTCACTGAAAAAGGAGACATTTGCTTTGGACTTATCTGATTCCGCCATGGACACGGAAGATCTGTGATTCTGGCCCGGTAAACTCGGAGACATTTCCAACCCTGAACAAATAGATGCATGAATGACTGGTTGAATTTTATTTTGCTTCCAGCCCGTGGTCATTAGCTCACATTCAGAAGAGACAGGAGAATAGCCTCTTCGCGTCTTTTAAGTGCTCCTTTGAAGAAAGCATCCAGAACCGATGCCAAGGGGAGCTTACCGAAGAAGCCCTTCTTTAAGTTCGGAAGGAAAACCAGAATAGCTCCATAAAACATCTGTAATCTGTTCAATAGTTTCAAATCCTGCAGATCTCAGATGAAATCTTTGACCCTGCAATACCATCTCCATGGCGCTAAGATAGACCAATAAAGTTCCTGGATCAGCGAAATCGGAGAATAGTAATCTCAGTAAAAATGATTGAAATCAAATCTCCACATGGATTAGAGAAAGTCTCCGAGAGAAGAGAAGTTCGAAAAAATGATCTGCTTATACCGGAACAGCCCGAAGACAGGCTTCTCTGGATAAAAGAGGCCTACGATCGCTTTCACTCCCAGATAAAGCAATTCGATGAGCTAAAGCGCTACTACTCGTAATATTTATTGACTACCGGTAAATTGCCGCGAAGATCCGGCAAACTGTCGGTACAATACCTAATTCCCCCACGGGGCGATCTAATCTCACGGAAAACATTTCCCAAGGGAGATATGTCATGAATCTTGCCGGCACAGAACTGGAAAGTAGAAAAGCGCGAACCACTGGCAAAAATGTCTATGTGGAGACTTTCGGCTGCCAGATGAACAAATCCGATTCAGAGCATATGCTCGGCTTACTCGACGAGATCGGATACTCCCAGACAAAAGAGTTGAAAGACGCAGATCTGATGATACTTAATACCTGCGCCATTCGTGAGGGCGCAGAAGACAAGGTTTATAGCTATCTTGGGGCCTGGCGCAAAGTAAAAGAGGCAAGAGATGGAGCAATCATAGCCGTGGGTGGCTGTGTGGCTCAGGACGCCGGTAAGAACTTGATTAAACGCGCTCCCTACGTGGACATTGTATTCGGAACCCATAACTTACACAGACTCCCCGAACTTGTTCTAAAAGCAACCAGGGACAATGAAAGAGTTGTAGAAATTTTCCAAGAATTGCCTGAAGAACTGCCGGAGTTACCGGTCATACGTCAGAGCGACTTCAGCGCCTGGGTCTCAGTAATTTATGGTTGTGACTATAACT
>JAUIJG010000529.1 GCA_030431355.1 bacterium | reverse complement strand
GGAGAAGGAGAACGAAACCAAATCTTTTCTGGCATGAGAATTCATAGCTTAACCTCTTTCTGTGTCTCAATCGGTATTCATGAGTGCAAAGAATTTAGGGGGGATTTATTGAGGACTTATGTTAGCACAGGCAACAATTTAGATAGTAAGGAGCCTGAATGCCAAGAATATAATAGCCGCTGTCAGGGCGATATATAGAATCCGGATCATCCAGGAAGTAATAATGTTTCTGGCGTCCGCGTCCATATGGAATTCATCTACATAAACAGGATACTGGTCGTCTTTTTTCAGGACACCTGTACTTTTCATCTCATTAACAGGGCTGTTTTTTATCGCCTTCAATCGGGTTATAGATTGCTTCAGCTCTCTACGCTTATCGTCGTAGATTATCGCCCTCATGCTCTCATCTTCGGTGACCATACTGTGCCACCGCTGTACTTCTTCTTTAAATTCCCGGGCGCTCTGCTGTCGTTTACCGGGATCGACCGAGAGAGCTTTCATGATGATGGCGTTCAACTCATTGATATCGCTCAGATCATACCGATATTCGTATAAGCCCACCGGAACCGTTCGTTTGTGTGCCAGGATTATCTCCGCCAGACTATCTCCCTTGTAGGGAAGATGCCCGGTGATCATTTTATAGGCGACTACTCCCAGGGAGTAGATGTCGGAGGTGTTGGAGAGATGCCTGCCGTAGCATTGCTCGGGGCTCATATAGTCGGGGGAGCCCACCGCCTGCCCGGCTCTGGTCAGCCTGGTGTTGGCGTTCCAGATTTTTGCCAGACCGAAATCCAGAACTTTAACCTTAATAGAATAATCCTCTTCGAAAAGAGCGACATTTCCCGGTTTTAAGTCCCTATGAATAATTCCCCGTTCATGGGCAAATGTGAGGGCATCGCAGATCTGGTAGAGAATCTCGGCTATATCCCGATGTCTTTCTATCTGCTTGTCCATGGACAAAAGCTCTCTCAAGGTGATGCCATCCACATATTCCATGACCATGAAGGCTCGACCATTGTCCAGGGCAAGTTTGTCGTAGACGGAGACAATATTGCGATGCTTCAATTTGCAATGGGTGTCGGCTTCCCGGGAGAATCTCCTGGTTAACTCCGGCTCCAGGCGATTTAATGTTTTCAGGGCTACCAGTCGGTCGAAGGATAGATGTTTGGCCAGATAAACGACCGCCATCCCCCCTTTTCCCAAGACATCGAGAATGGCGTAATTACCGAATAGCACTTTGCCCACAAGGGCGTACTCCGGACCTTCTTTGATTTTTCTGCCGGTGCTTACTCTGACCAGTCTTTTAGTCTTTCTTCTTTTTCTACTTCTCTCGCCCGCTTCCTCCTCGTAGTCGGTGAGGGGGTGGGAAAGCTTTGCTGCTTCGGTGGATAGAGCGTCTAAATCTAAGTCGCTCAAATCTAAAAGCTCTTCTCCGCGTCCTTTACCGGTAAGTTCGGTGCCGACCTCGATATCTACCAGGGTCACAGAGCTATCTCCAGTCCGGGAAAGTTTTTCCAGATATGGAGTATGGTCACCGTTAGCCATGTAAGCATCGGACGAGGATGAAGACATATGGAGTTTTCGCCATTAGCAACTAATACGATTATAGCTTAGATGTCAGGATCGTGATTGTTTGCCCTGGGGACGAGAATTTTACAGAGAGCCAAAACAGAGTCTCCCCTGAAAGAACCAGGCAATATTTCTGTCCGGAATTTGATCTCCGGGAGTTTTGAGCTTCGTCTGCTGCTAGGATGAAATTAGGATATCTATGGACGAATGCAGGTTTGTAGAAGTGAAAAAGGCAGATTACATTATTGTGGTTTTCGGGGTCTTTATCCCTCTGATTACGCTTCTGGTGGAAGCCTTAATGGGCGTTTGTCGCATGGTAGCTTTCAATCCCATCCCCACTCCTTTGCATACCTTGCTTGTCCTATCTGTTCCGGTGATTAACCTGCATATTCTGAAAAAGACTATAAAAGCCGACTACAGACCCGGCATGTTGGACTATGTTCTGGTCAGCGCGGTAATTGCCACCAGTGCTGTGTACTTTTTTGCTCTGATTCCTGTACTGCCGATCGCCATATTCGCTATTCTCTGGTTCGGCATCGGTCTCTGTCCGTTTGCACCTTTATTCAGTCTTGTAAGCGCGATTGTTCTTTTGCGACGCATGCTCAAATTGCGGGCTGCCGGTGGTGCTTCCTGGAACAAACAGTCGGTCTTTTCGGCCGGGGGGCTTTGTGTGCTCTTCTGCACCATAGCCGGTGTGCTCTGGAGCTTTTTCGGCGAGAGCGGACACTGGATGTTTCATCCATAAATTTTTTCCTGACGCGAAATTTCAATGCGATTTGCTCTAGTGCTCATATCCCTGGTAAAGCTTGATAATGGTGCCCCGGTCGCGATCCGAAAGGTCCCGGGTGTTGTAGTTGAGCGCCGGGTACATAATGTCGCTGCTGTATGGAGAGTGCCCGGCTATGCCCAGGGCGTGGCCGAGTTCATGTAAGATGACCGGTCTCATCAACTTGACACCGACCTCCCTTGCTATGTTGCTGCGTCGCATGGTCAAGATATTTATGTCGGCACCGACTATGGTGTAGTTGCCTTTACTGGCTTTCATGAATTTAAAATGTGTTATCCCCTGCTCTCGACCGGTAAGTCCTTTAAGATCGGCAGGATTGGCGGTCCAGTTCACGACGATGTTCGCGCCATTGGCGGCGCCTACCTGCACAAAGGTAAGACGATTCTGGGAGGCTTTAGACCACTTATTAAATGCCTCGACCACCAACTGGTTGAATACCGGGTTGTAACCTTTCACGCCCCGTCCGCTGCGCACGTAAACTTTGAGCGGAAATTTACCCGGAGTCCAGCGAATAACGGCTTTGTATTGCTTTATTGCATGGGCCAGATAATCTACCGAGCGTTTTCTATCAAGCATCCGGGAGACCGAGATCTTCTTATTCTTTTCGATCACGAAGGGCAGAGAAG
This sequence comes from bacterium, assembly GCA_030431355.1. Next base: position 153 of record JAUIJG010000529.1, on the reverse strand, counting down.
CATCGAGTTTAGTATCAGATACTTCTGATAGCTCCTTCTCTCTGATTGATTCAATTTCCGGCATATCTCCGTCACCGGATATCACCGCTGCTTGTTTGTAGTCACCAGCATTTTTCAGGGCATTGGCGAGGAGTTGCGCCGATTGCGAGGAGC
>JAUIJG010000528.1 GCA_030431355.1 bacterium | reverse complement strand
CATCAATCCACAAGATTTGGTTGGTTGATGGCAAGTCAGGTCGAGTCTTACGATTCACCCAAAAGCCATATGACTATCTAGCCTGGTTCAGCCGACTCAGTCCCGGACCACGGTCATAATTAGAAAAACTCCCGCGCCAAGGAAGAACATGGATACAATCAAGCCCAGGTAGGCAAGCAGATAGCCCGGACTAGATTCAAGAAAATTGCTTTCCGGCTTATCTGGGTCAAAGAGAACTTTGACCACCTGGCCCTTCTTGAAGTCAAAACTATCCTTATCCACAAGACCAGGGCAGACAAGCTGCTTTTCTCCCGCCAAGAATCGATAGATAACTTTTGTCTTCGCCGGAGTGGAGGGAATGACACCAACTACGGTTGCGTCTACTCTCTTCCAGAGTTTGGTTTTTAGGGTGGTTGAAGATTGCCATGCCACCATAAGCGCCAGGCCGACAAAGACAGCACTGGCTGCCAGTCTCGATTTCGACGAAAGCTTTCGAAGCGTTTGAATGATACTCAAGCTTCTCCAGCCCCGACAAAAGAGGAAAGTTCTTGACTCTCAATGCCATCGAGAAATACGCCGGTGGCCATCCTGGCGTACTCTTCCTGGGAGACCGGTCCATCCGGACGGAACCAGGTGTAGGTCCAATTGATAGCGCCCATCAAATACATTGCCAGGGACGATCTCAGGGACTCGTCAATGCCCGGCTTCAATTCGGAAAGCAAATCTTTGATCAGGCCGACAAGATTTCTCTCCAACTGTTTGATCTCGACCTGTTGCTTGTCAGGCAGGCAGTGGAGACTGTTAAGTAAAACCACATGCTTGTCCCGGGATTCCATGTATAAACGCATTAGCGCTCTGATAAGAGCATGCAGTCTCTCTCTTGCTGAAGAACTTCCCTGAGATACCTTTTCTTCTGTCCCGGCCAGAGCCTCTTCTGCGGTTCGCAAAAGAAGGTAGCAGTGAGAGCTCAGCATTGAGTAGAGAAGCTCCTCTTTTGATTGATAGTAGTGATAGAGCAGAGCCTTAGAGACACCGCACTGCCTGGCAATTTGAGACATAGAAGCTCCATCGAAGCCTCTTTCGGCAAACATGGCGGCAGCCGCATCCAGAAGCGACTGCCTGCGCTCCTCGTAATTTTCAGCCCGGGGTCTCACCATTGGCGATATCGCTCGATTCAGCTAACTACAAGTCTCTCAGGATCGCCCTTAAAATATAGGCACGATCTTGTCGGCATCAAAGGCTACATCCTCGCCATCAACATCGATCTCTGGCAGCGCGGGGAACTTGACACCGTGCGGCTCAACAATAGTTTTGAGACGCACCACGGCTGTTCTCCAGTTCTCCCGACGTTGCTCATAGTCCAGGATACCGAACCCGGCTTCTCTAGCTTGCTCTTCAAGCAAACGCTGGGCCGGCAAGAATGTCTCAGGAAGCTGCCAGAACTCAGCCGGTGGCTCGTAAAGAATACCGGACAGGAAGATGAATCCTGCTCGGAACTGTTTGGTCACCGTGTCCTTCTCTTCTTCGGACATCTTAGGCAGAATCTCTTTGAGAAGAGCAAGACAGAAACTAAGGTGTCGACCTTCATCCCGACCGATGTTCTTGAAAGCTTCCTTGAACACAGGAATTTCAGTCTTCTCGTACATAGAGTGGAAGAGCGTCGAGGATGCCACTTCTCCGAAAAGGAAAGAGCTGAAGAGAATACCCATGGGGTACATCTCAACCGCTTTCTTGTAACCTCTCCAATAGCGGGCACCGTTGTGATAGAGCCATTCAACGTTATTTCTGGCAAGTTTGCCCAGTTCGGTCTGGGGCTCAAAGCCCAGGGGTCCGTTCGGGGTGAGCAGATTTATGGCTCTTCCACAGACCTCTTCATGATTCATCTCATCTCTGGTTACGGAGAAGAAACACTTTCTGATGGCGTCCTCTTCATGGGTTTCATAAGCATGGATCATTGCTCTGGCAAAGACCGCAGGACCGGAGGCATCAAAAACGGAAAGGAGAGCGAACCAGTAAGAGATGGCATAACGCTGGTCAAGAGTAAGGCTGTCCACGTCCAGGGTATCCCAGGGCAACTGACTGGGGGACCAGCCGGGATCCCGGGAATCTTCGTAAATGTCCATCAGCCTGGGAGTTTCAACCCGCCAGTCGAAAGGAAAAATGTTCAAGCGATCGGTGATTTTAGGAGCAGCTTCAGAGTTCAACAAAAGCTCCTGGGGATCAGGCATCTTGTCACATTCGCCAGGTGGTGTGGCAAGGTGATGTTTGCCGGTCATGGCCTTGGGATCGCCTGTTTTCTCTTTGGTGGACATGGATGCAACTCCTTCAAACTTTAGGAAGCTCTGAAAAGTAAAATTCATTAGCTGACCAACCGGTCGGTTAATAAACATTCTAGCATCGGTTACCATAAAGTAACCAGTTCATTCCAAATATTTAAGCTGTCAAGCCCCATGCCCCTGAGCCCTGAACGCTCACATCCGACCCCTTAACCCTTCCTATTCACCGCACCCTGACTCAAAAAGGAAAAGAAAACATGTCCCTTTTATCTAGACTCACTTTAGTCCTGGTTATGATTCTCATTCAAACCATGACACCCCCATCCTCTCTTTCGGCTTTCGCCTCCACAGAGAAGACCTTGATTGAGGACCAGGCGGCTAAAAAGAAATTGCTGGGCAAACATATGCTCTCCTTACAATGGATCAGCTGGAAAAAATTCGGCAACGCCACAGTCACAGAGAAAGACGGGGTCCTCAGTTTGAAGGGTCAACAGACCGGCAAAGACGGTGACTTCCTGAAAGTAGAGGGAAAGATCACAGCGGTAGAGAAAGACTCATTTAAATTCAACGGTCGTATCGAAACAAAGGTCAGCCATATCAACAAGGGTAAAGCCTGCCTGAGGGAAGGCGATATGAGCTTTGTTATTAAGGGTAAACGCAAATACTGGCGGCTTAAGGAAATGGACAACCCTTGCGATGGAGTCACCGACTATGTGGATCTATACTTTTAGTTAGCACGCAACCACAGCTATTCCAGCCTCGCCCAGGGGAGGTAGTAGCTGGGAAGCCGTGCCGGAAAGGTTGAACAGTTCAAGATTGGTGACCACAAGCTCTCTGCAGTCACTATCTTTGAGCGCGCTTATAAAAGAATCAATTTCGCCGGCG
>JAUIJG010000054.1 GCA_030431355.1 bacterium | reverse complement strand
ACTTCTGGCTGATGATCGCGTGGCCACTGGAAGCACATCGCGGCAGGCGCAATGAGCAGGTGGAACCGGTAAGTGTGATCATTTGTACCAATCGGGCGGATGATCAGCTGCGAAAGCTTGTACGGGATATTCTGACACAATCCTATGTGAATTTCGAGCTTGTCCTCGTCAATGACGGTCCAACCGAGGATGTTGAGCGTCTGGTCCGGGAGTTTGATGCCGATGGCAGACTACGGTACGTTGAATTCAGGCGCAAGACTGCATGTGGTGGAGGAAGGCAAAGGAGATGAACTTGTCCTTTTCCTTCATGCGGTTGGTGGTGACTCCGGCTCCTGGAGCGGGCAGCTGGAATATTTTTCGAACAAATATACTTGTGTCGCTTTTGACATGCGTGGACACAACAAGTCCTCTCTCAGCGATTGTTCGGAGGGGGCAAGGAATGTATCGATCACCGATTTTGCCATCGATGCCATAGAGCTTATTCAATCAAGGGGGTTTTTGAAAGCTCATCTAGTGGGTCTCTCCATGGGAGGGGTGGTTGCTCTGGAGATTTTTAAACAGAGGCCGGATCTGGTGCAATCACTATGCCTGGCCAATAGCTGGGCGCATCATCCGGAGTCGGCCGGTCGGGTTGCCTTCATGGAAGAGCGTCTTGCCAAAGGCAGCCTGGCTGAGAGTTCAAGAGAGCTTATTCCTGACTTGTTTGCCGGCCATGCCGACAAAGAGATGATCGATGCCGCCATCGAGGTGGAGGCCAGTAAGGACAAGAACGTTTTTCTCGATTCCTGGCGCTCTATGTTCTCCGTAGACTACCGGGAAATGATCCCTTCTATTGACAAACCGGTTTTGCTGATCGGCGGTAGTGCCGATGGTGTCACTCCCACGGAGCCGCTACTGACGGAGATAAAAGAGAAACTCCCCCTTGCTCAGCTGATTGAGATCGAGGGTGCCGGGCACTTCTCGAATTTAGATAGCGCCGAGAAGTTCAATCAATATCTTTCGATTCATCTGAGACGCGCCCGTTCCAAAAGCGGCAGTCGTGCCATCGTTGCCGATGGCGTCAGAGCGGACATTGAAGGAGAGATAGTTGCCCATGGTCTGGTGAATCTATTGGATCGCAGAGGAGTGGATTATTTTTTCTCTAATTCCGGTACGGATTTTACTCCTATCATCGACGCCTTCGGATATTACAAAGGCAAGGAGGATTTCAGGCTCACTCCTGTGGTGGCACCCCACGAGAATACTGCCATCGCCATGGCTCACGGTTATTTTCAGATAACAGGCAGAGCCCAGGTGGTGATGGGTCATGTCAATGTCGGAACAGCCAACATGGGTCTCGGCATTATCAATGCAAGAAGAGCCCACATACCGGTGGTGGTGCTCTCCGGCAATACTCCCTGGTATGACCAGGGAATTGAAGGTTGCCGAACCAATTTCGTGCAGTGGGGTCAGGATACTTTTGACCAGTCCGCGTATTTTCGGGAGTTCACCAAGTGGGATTATCAACTCAAGGGCTCCCATGAACTGGAAACCGTTGTGGACAGAGCTTTTGCCATTGCCCAGAGCGATCCTGCCGGACCGGTCTATTTGACCCTTCCGAAAGAAGCACTTTGTATGCCTCTCTCCGATTCATCGAAAAAATGCAGTAGCCGTACTTTGCAGAAGCCGACCATGCTCGGTGGACCAGCACCGGAGGCGGTGGCGCAAGCAGCTCGATTGATAGCAGCTAGCAAGAAGCCTTTGATTATCACGGCGGAAGCCGGTAGATATCCCGGCGCAGTTCAGTCTCTTCACTCTCTGGTTAGTAGATATGCTATCCCGGTTATCGAGTTCGGCAAAAAGAATTTTTTCAACTTCCCCACCGAATCCCCTTTTCACCTGGGCTTTGAGCCCAGCCCCTTCGTTGAAGAAGCGGATTTGATAATTGCCCTGGAGTGTCCGGTCCCCTGGATTCCGGCCCTGGCCGATGTCAAAAACAAGCCACGGATGATCCACATTGGCGTGGACCCTCTATTTGAAGACCTACCTATGCGAGCATTTACCTCCGATGTCAATCTGGTCGGTTCACCGGACCTCTCACTTCTAGCACTATCCAGTTCTCTGTCCTGCCTGTCTGCGTCTGTGACTTGCTCTGAGAAGCCTTTCTATAAAGAGTTGGAGGCACGGAAGCAATGGTGTGAGAAAGAGCACCAGAGTCTGTTTGAGAGTAAACGTGAGGCTGCTTCTTCCCTCTCTTCCGAGGCTGAGATCCACAAAGACTATCTCTCCTATTGCATAGGCCAGGTTGTCGACGACAATGCGGTTATTTTCAATGAGTACAATCTCGACCCTTTCCTGGTTCCCAGGCACCTTACAGACTCCTGGTTTGAAAATTCCATAGCTAGCGGACTGGGCTGGTCTCTGGGCGCCGCCCTGGGTGCACAACTGGCTTCCCCTGCTCAGACCATGATCGCCACCCTGGGAGATGGCTCCTATATTTTCAATACACCATTGTCAGCCCACTATGTGGCAAGTGCCCATAAGTTGCCGGTGGTGATCATTGTTTTCAACGATAACGCCTGGTCCACTATCAAAAAGTCATACAAAGGCTCTATGCCTAACGGTTGGGCTGTTAAGAACGAGTACATGCCCCTTTGCGATTTTGATCAACCTATCGCCCTGGAGAAGCTGGCGGAAGCCGTCGGAGGCATAGGAATTAAAGTGGACAAACCCGGGCAGCTCATGGATTCTTTGAAGAGAGCTATTGAGATTTCTCGGACAGAACGGAAACATGTGCTGGTCAATGTTGTCTGTAAAAGGGATGGCTAACGCCCGGAACAAAAAGATAAGGTATCATATTTTATTATCAGGCTCAGGGAGGTCAGGATTTATGCGGAGTAAGAAGATTAGACTATCGTCTGCGCTGGCGGTCTGTTTTCTGCTAGGCATTGCACCTGGTGCTTACGCCCAGGCAAAGAGCGCGGACAACGCTAAACCAGCTGCTGCCGGAAGTGTACAGAATCTCCGGCGGGTGGATTTTGGGGTGCAAGGAAGTACCTGCGCCTCCTGTCTTGGCCGCGTCAGAAAAAGAATGAAAAAAGTACCGGGTGTTATCAATTCGGCAGTGCTTATCAAGAAACCCTTTGGAGCCTGTGCTCTTTACGATGGCTCTAAAGTCAAAGTTGATAAGATTTTGAAAGCCGCCCTGGAAGGCGAAAAAGTGAAGGTCAAGATAACCGACGTCAATGACCGCGCCATCACCAAGATGCCTTTTATTCTGGTGCCTGATATCAATCAGTTGTTAGAAAAATAGCGCTGATTGCTACGGTTCTGACTAAACTAATCCAATTTACTTGCCTGGCGGCCTGATTATGGGGGAAGCGCTCCCACCACCGGTTCGGTCGCGTCTGCCACGAAGTCTTGTTGGGTTACCCCGACAAAGGGCACCTGAACCGGAAATACGAAGGTGACCTGGGTCTGTACTGTCACAGTTCCGGCTGGGTCGAAAGCTCCCACTCGGTTTGCGGTGACATTGGTGATAACCGGTGAGCTAAAGCCTGAAATGACAGCGGTAATAGCGGCATCTGCTTTTGCTTGATCCGGCTCACTGGCAGCGGCTCTGGCACATTTTTTAGCCAGGGCGTCATTGGCTGTCTGGGCTAGAACCATAGCGATTCCATCTATCAAAAATAAAACGATGGGAACCAGTACGAATAGACCGGCTACCGTTTCGACGATGGCACCACCCCTGGTTTTACGTCTCCTTGCCAAATACATCGATCTCTCCATCAAACTAATTTAGTCAGGACATGGGGAATCAGGCGATCATTTGATCCCCTGTTCTTCTACGGGTCTTTCCCCAACAAAGGTGAAAGGTAAGGGGTTGAGCGGGATAAACGGAACTATAACCAGAGGTTCTATCTGAATGGTGGTGGTCACTCTGACTATATCGTCTTCCGGGTCGGCATCAAGGTTTATGCGGGCGGCGGTGTTGCTCAATACAGTAGCTTTGGTAAAGGCCGCCAGGCCTGTGGCTTGCCAGGCTGCCTGCTGGTTGGCAAGCGCAGTCGGCATCGCGGCTGGTTCTACAATGGCCGCTGCTCTGGTGCACATGTGGTTCAGAAACCATCCGCATGCGTAACCCAATCCAATGTACAGCAATACCATTATCGGGAAGAGGAAGACCACCAGAATGATAAAAATTGCTGGAGCAAGTTCGGCAATCTGGTTACCTTTCTGACTGCGGCGGTAGCTTCGCATTTACTAGTCCTTGTTACTTAGAGTAGCTCTATATACGTTGTTCCCTGGCTATACTTTGACGAAATCTTCAATTTGGTGATTAATATAAAAATTTGCTCATAATCGCAGCCTATAAAGCATAATGAAGCAGTCGGCAAACCACAATATACTGTTAATGAACCCGTTTAGAAGAATGAAAGTCTTCTGAATCTAAGGAAATTGATGTGCACAAACGAACAAAGGTTCTAGTTTTTATACCTGTCCTCGGCTTGTTTTTGAATTTTGCTTCTCCCTTCGCCCTGGCCGAGACTTCGCCCTTATTCGAAACCGTGAAGTCCGAGCTGGACAGAAACCATCTACGCCGGAGTTCTCTGGTGCAGCTTCAACAGTTTGTGGAAGCCAACCCTCAGAATTCCGATGGTCGGCTCTACCTGGGTCTGGTGCTGGAGCGCATGGGTTTGAAAGAACAAGCCCAGGAGCAGTTGAAGTTAGCCATAAAATATGGACCTGATAGTCCCAAAGCCCTTGTCGAGCTTTGCAAAGAGGAGATACGCCAGGGCAGAGTTGAAGCCGCCAAGGTACTTCTCAACTATGGTTTTCGAAAGTTTCCCAACAATCCGGAGATTCTCTATCTGGTCGGTGATTTCCTTATCAAACAGGGAGAGTATGCGGAGGCCCAGAGGCTTCTGGAGAAAGCATTCAAGCTGGATAAATCGATCTTTGGCTTGCCGTCAGCTCTTGCTCAGCTTGCCCTGAGCCGAGATTATTATCGTGCGGTCAAATACGCCAGCCTGGATCTGGCTGTAAGACCAGATTATGACCGGGCTTTGAGAATCCGTGGAGTCGCCTATGCCGGTATGCATCAATATGACAAGGCGGCAAAAGATTTGAGCCAGGTGTTTGAAAAGAACCCGACCCTAACGCCAATCTCCAAGCTCCTTTCGGAGTCCTATTATTGGCTCGGAGACTACGAAAAGGCCATGCGTCCGGCCATTTTTTATCTGGCTTTTACAGCCAAACCGGAGAGTCAAAACATTGGTCCTAGCATCTGGTTGGCTAAGGTTGTTCGGAAGTTGCCAAAAGAGAAAGCGCTTGAGCTGGTGGATAAGTATTCGGCCGATATATCCACCCGTTTCAATCTCTCCGTTTTCTACTATTTCCTGGGCACAGCCTTCGATCGAATTGACTACCGGGATGAGGCCATCCGCTACTATCGCAAAGCGATCGCAGGCGATGATACTCAGGTTCTGGCGCACTACAGACTGGGTCTTGATCTTGAGTTGTACAAGAGAGACTACGATGGGGCTTTGACAGCTCTATCCCGAGCCCACAATCTCAGACCCTGGGACAATGAGATTAACCTGGCTTATCTGCGTTTGCAGGATAGGGTTTATAACAAGCACAGGGATTTCTCCACAGCTTTAAAAGAGTGGTTCTACGGTTTAGGACACTAGCCAAATTTAATTCCTTGATGGTGTCTTTTGGGGACACTTTTTTGTTTTAGTTTGATCAGGAGAAAATGCAAAGGAGCGGGAAGCTTTTGAAGAACCTCAAATTTGTTCCTTTTCACAAACTGGGTGATCAGCCCAACCTCATTGTCGACGGTAAGGGCAATGAACATACCCGCATGACTCTCTCACATTGGCCCGACAATGATACTCCGGCACAGTACAAAGACGATTTATCGGCCCAAATAGTCTTTCGCTATCTGGAAGATGATAAACCTATTGAAGATGTGGAAGTGGTATCAAACAATCATTTTGATGAGGATGGCTTGGTCAGCGTCTTTGCCATGGTTGACCCGAAGAGGGCCTTTGAGATGAAGGATTTCCTTATCGAAGTGGCGAGGGCCGGTGATTTTTCCATGTGTCTTGACCGTGACGCAGCCCGGGTTTCGTTTGTTATTTCGGCCTGGACCGATCCGGATAGATCTCCTCTCAATCGTACTGTATTTGGTGACACCACCGAAACGCTTAACCAGGCTCTCTATGAAGAGCTTCTAAAAAGGCTTCCCAACATAGTCAACAAAATTCAGAACTTACACGAGTTTTGGGAGCCGGAAGATCGGGTTCTCACTGCCACCGAACAAGCCATTCTTGAAGGTAAAGTGAAGATAGAAGAAGACAAAGACATCGACCTGGCTGTGGTGACTCTGCCGGACAAAGGAATCCTCAGTGAGGATATAGTTCTGGATAAGCCGACAAGTTGGGTGAGTTCTGTGTTGCATCCGATAGCAGTCCATAACAAAATAGATAGTTATCGTGTCCTCGTGATTATGAAAAACAGATACGAACTCTACTATCGTTATGAAACCTGGATCGACTATGTCTCCAAAATTCTCAAAGAGAGAGTGGATTTGAATAATTTGGTTAGACGTCTGAATGCCACGGAAAAGTCCGGCGGTTCCTGGTCTTTCAACGGTGTTGATAAGATAATCGGCCGACTCTCATTTGAAGGCGCCCGGGAAAGTTCTATCGGACCATCCAGTTTCCTTGACTATATCAGGGGTTCTTTGACTACCACGAATATGGGAATTGGCTGATATAAACTATTCAATCCAGAAAGAAATCTTTCATCAATTTGCTTGATTTGTCGATGGAGTATTTCTCCAGATCGGTTACTCCGTTCCCTTTTAAAACTTCGCTATCTATAAGAAATTGACCGGTATAACTTCTCGCCGGCATCTTCAGAATGATGGCTGCTGCGTCAGCGACAACTGCGGGAATTCGGCAACACTTCATCGCTTGCTCTCCCCCTAGAAGATTCTTTACCGCGCTTGTTGCGATGCCCGTCTCCGGCCAGAGGGAGTTCACTGCTATTCCCTCTTCGCGAAGCTCTTCGGCCATTCCCAGGGTGCACATGGACATTCCATATTTTGCCATTGTATAGGCCAGGTGCGGACCGAACCATCTAGGATTCAAGTTGAGCGGCGGCGAGATATTGAGGATATGGGGATTATCGGATCTCTTAAGATGGGGTAAAGCAAGTCGGGAAGTCAAAAACGTTCCCCGGGAGTTTACCTGATGCATGAGGTCGAAACGTTTGGTCTCCGTATTGGCCGTACTCGTCAGGCTGATGGCGCTAGCGTTGTTAATGAGAATGTCTATGCCACCAAATATAGTGGTGGCCTTCTCTATCATCGCTTCAATCTCTTCCTCTTTTCGGATATCCATTTTTACCGCGATAGCTTTTCCGCCCGCTTCTTCTACCTCTTTGCTGGCAGTATGAATTGTTCCCGGTAGCTTTGGATGTTCACTGTCTGTCTTGCCTGTGATCACAAGTTTTGCCCCTTCCTGGGCAAAACGCCGGGCCATGGCTAGACCTATGCCTCTAGAGGAGCCGGTTATCACTATTGTTTTGTCTTTTAATTGCATCAGAGCTCACTGAGTAGTTTGAAGTAATGGGCGAAGAGTTTCATTCCACCGGAGGCCTGGCCCCAGTCGAAATTTTCGTTTATGGCGTGGTAGCCGTGCTCGGGAAGCGAAAGTCCGAGGAAAACAATAGGCACATTCATGGCTTCTTTCATACTTACCACCGCACCGATGCTGCCACCTTCTCGAATGAAGGATGGTTCAACACCGAAGGCAAGTTCGCATGCTCTTTTTCCGGCCTGGGAATATTTGTCCTGGTACTGGGCCACAAAAGGTTTCAAGGCACCCTCCGCTTCCACTGTCGCCTCGGGACAATGCTCTTTGACAAAAGCTTTAAGGGCTTTGAGAATCTTAGCCGGATCTTGATTTGGTACTAATCTCATGCTTATTTTTGCTTCTGCTTCGAAGGGCACTATTGTTTTTACCCCCGGACCCTGATAACCCCCGGTGATACCATGAACTTCGAAGGTGGGCCTGGTCCAGATTCGGTCGGCGGCTTCCCTGATATCCTCTGTTCTCAAAAGCTTCAATTCGTGTGCTTCTTTGTAGTGCTCCACGGAGAAGCCGGAACTTACGAAGTTATCCAGCTCATCTTCGGTTACTTTCTCAACGTCATCGTAGAATCCCGGGATATTAACATTGCCGGTGGCTGCGTCATGGAGTTTGGCTATCAGGTCGCAGAGATCGGCGATGGGATTTCTAGCCAGTCCGCCTACTTCGCCGGAGTGCACATTCTTTCCACCGGTTTGCAATTTAATCAAGCAGCCCTGTAGTCCTCGCAGTCCATAGGGCATCGCCGGTTTGTCTTTTGAAATCCAGACCGTATCCGAGATTACCACCGAATCGCATTTGATCTTGTCCGAATTGTTTTTCAGGAATTCTTCAAATGATGGGCTGCCTATCTCCTCTTCCAGCTCCCAGATAAATTTGATGTTTATGGGGAATTTGTTCTCTCGGGCATAACGAGCGGCATAGAGTACGGCGAGAGCAGGACCTTTGTCGTCTGTTGTGCCCCGTCCCAGATAACGGTCGCCTTCAATGGTCATCTCAAAGGGTTCGGAGTTCCATTTGCTGGGGTCGGCCGGCTGGACATCCATGTGGTTGTAGACTGCCACGGTGGGACAGTCCTTGTTGAAAATAAAATCGGCTACTAGTACAGGATTGCCGGCAGTTTCTAAAATCTCTGCTCTGGCCCCATGCTTTTCCAGGAGTTCTTTTGCTTTCCTGGCAGTCTCTCGAATTTGGGGCGCTTTCTCCGGCTCCATGCTGACACCGGGAATATCCACCAACTCTTTCAGCTCTCGTTCATAGTCGGCTCTGGCTTGATCAATATATTTGTCTAGACTTTCAACTTTTACTTCTTGGGTCATGGCCTGTCTCCTGTGTATTGCAAATACTCCAGGATCTGGCTCGCTTATTCAAGTGTTGACAAGACTTCAGGGCTTAGCCATTTAGACCATGGCTGCCGCCGATCTATCGGATGTGTCTTTGTTATAGTCTGCCATGGGCTTTCTCATTGAGTCTGCCAGGAATTGCTTCATCTGTTTGTCATCCAGTTCACCTACCGCCTGTCCGACAATGTGGATACGGTCACGGCTGGTGGCGAAAACCACTGTCATCGGGTAAGCGGTGCCATCGGCTGCATCGAAGAGCTGCTTGCCACCATTGTCTTTGGTGGGGTTGGAGACTGAAAATACAGCTTTATCTCCGAATTCCGCTCCATGTTTTGCCAGCATCTTTTTATTTCTGTCGCAGAAGCCACAATTGTCCTGGGTAAACATGACCACGGTAAATTTCTCTCCGTAGCCTTTTGCTCCTGCTTCACCAAGGGCTTCCATATATGCGTTAAATGCTTTGTTCTCGTGTTTTTTCAATTCCAGAGGCTCTTTTTCTTTGGGTCTGTCGTCGGATCCGAACCAGTCAAGGGATGGTAGGCTGAAGTCGTCGAAAGAGAAGCTGGCGCCATCCTTTCCTTTGCTGTCATTCGTGTTTCCGGCGTCTTTGTCCGACCGGGGCTGCCCGGGAGTGAACACGTCGGCTGCCAGTGAGTCATTAATAAGGTTAGCTGTAGAATCATGTTCAAGGGGTTGACGTCCAAATGAACTGCTATCTATCGACATTTTGATTCCTCCTGACGGATCGCATTCATGCATTCACTGTGCTAGGGGTCTATATGCCGACTGATCTGTTTTTGGACAGATGAGGAAATTTTTTCCCGACGATTTAATCTTTCATTGCCGGAGCTCTCTCCGTCATGGTCAAAAGGATACCCCGAGAATCCAGCTCGGCCAGGAACAGCCTCGCCGGAACCACTTGCTCCTGTTTAAGTACTCCTTTTTCTTTAATATCTTCCCGGGCAATTAATTGAGCGATTATTGAGGCTGGAAACGCTGTCATTTTTGAATAGGCTGAGATCTTATCGGCCTGGTCTCCGTAATCTATACATTCAAAGATATGTTGAATCGGTTTCTCTTCATTCAGACCTGTCACTATGATTCTAATTACAACAAGATCTGCGGTATCCGCCACTTCGACCTTCTCGAGCAGTTTTTTGAGGACCTCTTCCGGAACCACAGATGTAGGCGTTTGAGAATCTAAGTCTAGCTTTTCTGTATCTAGAAGACCGAGATCTCTTAATAAGGTCAGCTTCTCTAGCTGCCCCGGGTAGTGTATGGATTTAAAATCGAGGTAGCTCACCCGTTTGTTGTAGGCTTGAGCCAGGGATTCAAGGGATCTGCCGGTCAAGAAGGCTTGAACCGAACCTATGGGGGAAGGGAGATCTATATCCTCTGCTTCCGTGAGGGCCGGTAAGTCCAGGGGCTTGCCATCTCTAATCAGCCTGGAACTGCCTTTGTAATAACTGGTTTTGAACGAGGGAGAAAGGAACTGGGCCATGCTGTCGTCTTTTTCCTGGGGCAGTACTCCCAACCTCACTTTGATCTCATAGAGGTCGTCCATGGAGTCCGCCGCCGACATCGCAAGTATAGATACAAGTCCCGGGGTCAGACCAAGGGCTGGAATAATGGCTACGCCTTCTTCTTCCGCCACTTCGTGCAATAGTTCTATCTTTTCCAGAATCTCCTGGCACGGGTCGTTCTCCACATAGCAGAAATTAGCTTTGGCCAAGAGGGCTAGTTTTGCCATTTCGTAGTGGAGGTCGGCAGGCAGACAGCTGATACTGACGGTGGCACTGTTCATCAGCTCTGCCACATATTCAGCGTTGGAGCAATCAAGCTCCACCGGTACGATTTTTTCGTCTGCAAGAGTGTCCTTTAGTTTCTGGACTTTGTCTTTGTCGCGGTCTGCCACCACAACCATTTCTGTTTTGGGGCTGCGAATTAAATCGTAGGTCAGGGCATAGCCAAGCTCACCAGCTCCTAAAATGAGAAATTTCACTACCGTCTCCTCTGCCGCGGGACCGTCCAATATTCAAGCAATGATACCACCTACAAACCGGTCTGTAGATTCGAGACCGGTACTATCAGTATGTGGATCTTCTTTTGCCTCCGTCGATACAGATAGTGGAGCCGGTCACATAGGAGGCTTTCTCCGAAGCTAAAAACGCTGTCACCGCGGCGAATTCTTCCGGGCGGCCCAGGCGGGCTGCCGGGATGGAAGATAGATATTCCTTTTCGTATTCCTCTTTTGATTGACCGCTTTGCTTTATGCGCGCTTCCATGAGTTGGGTCAGTCTCTCCGTCTCTATGGCGCCGGGGGCCACGCAATTAACCGTAATGTTGTCTTTTGCTACTTCATCGGCCAGGGATTTTAGCATGGAGGTGGTGGCTGAGCGGATAGCATTGGATACGGCCAGGGTCTTGATCGGCTCCATCACGCTTAAGGATGTTACCGTTATGATTCTGCCCCATTTGTTCTTCTTCATTCCCGGAAGAAATGCCTGGTTCAGTTCAACCACCGATTGGAACAGTTGATCGAATCCGTTTTGCCATTGATCTTGATCCGTTTCGGAGGTGAATGATGGTGGCGGTCCGCCCACATTGTGGATAAGTATGTCGATATTGCCAAAATGTTCCAGAGCCGATTTGACCAACTTCTTTCTGTCTTCCGATTTACTGAGATCAAGTGGTTTGGCAAATAGAAGTTCGCAACCAAGCTCTTTTATCGCTTTGCCTTCCTCTTCCAGCTTCTCTTTGCCCCTTGCTGTCAAAAAGAGATTTGCGCCTTCTTTTGCCAGCTCCCGGGCGATTGCGTTGCCTATGCCTTTGGAAGCTCCGCAAACCAGGGCGTTTTTACCTTTGATGCCTAAGTCCATTATTACTAATCTCCAAGTCTTCTGGAATTATGGTATTACATGTGGTTTCGTGTTCGCTGATTGGCCTGCGGCCAGCGCTTAGTCGTACTGATAAGAAATCGTCTTCATCTCAGAGAAAAATTCCAGGCTGTGGTGTCCGCCTTCACGGCCTATTCCGGACGACTTCTGTCCACCGAAGGGCGTTCTCAAATCTCTGGCGAACCAGCAATTGACCCAGACCAGTCCCATATCCAGCTCGCGGGAAACTCTGTGGGCTCGATTTACGTTCTCCGTCCAGATAGAAGCTGATAGTCCGTAGGGAGTGCTATTGACCATCTCTACAACTTCTTCTTCGGTTTTGAAAGGGATAACGGGCAAGACCGGTCCGAAAATCTCCTCCTGACAGAATTTGGAATCATAGCTCAATCCATCAAAGAGAGCAGGTCTGAGAAAGTTGCCCCCGGGCAACTCTTTGATCCTCTCACCTCCGGTGATCAGATTCCCCTCCCTCTTTCCAAGTTCGATGAACTCCTGGACTTTTTCCATATGCTCTTTGCTTACCAGGGCTCCCATCTCTGTCTGCGGATCCAGGGGATCGCCCACTTTGATCGCTTTTACTTTCTGGGTCAGCCGTTCAAGAACCTCTTTGTAGCAACTCTCCTGAACAAATAGTCGAGAGCCGGCCAGGCAAATCTGTCCCTGATTTCTATAGGCAGCTCTGGCCGAAGTGTTAATTGCTTTTTCGAGATCGGCGTCATCGAAAATAACGCTGGCACCTTTGCCCCCCAGCTCAAAGGAGACTTTCTTCAGGGTGCCGGCTGCGTTTTTCATTATCGCTTTTCCGGTGGTTGTCTCTCCGGTGAATGAAATAGAGCGAATCTTTTCATTGACGGTGAGAGCCTCACCGGCACTATTCGGTCCGAAGCCGTTGACCACGTTGAAGACACCATCCGGCACCCCTGCTTCCCGGGCGATCTTCGAGAAGAGATAGGCTGTGTAAGGTGTCCATTCAGCGGGTTTGAGGACGCAGGAATTTCCCATCACCAGGGCCGGTGCTATTTTCCAGGTGGCAAGATAAAGGGGAAGGTTCCAGGGGGTAATCAGACCGCACACACCAAGCGGTTCTCGAATTGCTAAGTGTCTTTCGTTTCCGTTGCTAGTGAAAAGTTCTTCTCCGATGGATTGTGCATATCTGGCGAAGAAGCGGAAATTCAAAGCGGATCTGGGGATATCGCCGGTCAAGCTTTCTGAAATTGGTTTTCCGTTGTCCATGCTCTCGGCCCGGGCTAACTCTTCTTTTCTATCCATGATCAGGTCGGCGATATTATCCAGCACCGCCGCTCTCTCCTGGATGGAAGTCTTTTTCCAGGAACCTTTTTTGAAAGCGGTATAAGCCGCTTCCGCCGCCTGGTCGATATCTTCTTTACCTCCCAGAGCTACGTGACCAAGAACTTCTCCCGTGGCCGGATTGATCGTCTCGAAAGTCTCACCGCTTCTGGAGGGTACGCTTTTACCTCCGATGAAATTTTCTATCTGAATTGTTTTTGACTTAGTTACTGCGGTCATGAAAGAGGCTCCTTACTTGCACAGGGCGATGGCCTTGATCTCTATGTTGTTTCGACCGGGTAGGTCTTTTGCCTGAACCGTTGTTCTGGCTGGGGGATCGGGGAAGGAAAAGTGTTTCTCATAGACCTCGTTATAGGCCTTGAAATCGTTCATGTCTTTCAGGAAAACCATCATATCAACCAGGTTCTCAAGGGAGAGTCCGGCTTCTTCAAGAACAATTTTCATATTCTTGATCACCCACTCTGTCTGAACGCGTATGTCATAGTCGGTCACTTCGCCGCTTTCATTGAGAGTTATTCCTTCTTCTATGCCGGTATCGGGATTTCTTGCTCCCTGGCCGGAAAGAAATAGAAAGCCGTTTGCTTTGACCGCATGGGAGTAAGCTCCTAAGGGGCTGGGGGCTTTTCCGGTTATATTGTATGCCACCCTATCGCTGCTTTTACTCGGGCTTTCCACTATCGTGTCCTCGCTGAAGTGCAACCAACCCTCCACTGGAAGTTAAGTGGAGAAGTAGATATTCTACACATTTGGCGAGGTGGTTCCGACCAGCCTGTACCATATATAATGCAGTTTCACATTTTCTCAAGACGAGTAGAACAGAATGACCGCTTTGCTCCGCAGCCCCTTTGAAATCATTGACATCTCTCAGCCGGTCAATAGCAAGAGCGCTTGTTTCCCCGGAGATGTTCCATTTTCCCGGGAGATTTCACTCACATATAAAGACAGTGGTGTTGTCAACCTGACCTCTTTTAAGATGAGCCCCCATGTCGGCAGCCATGCCGATGCTCCTGTCCATATTGAAGGTGCGCTGGAAGACGGCGAGGGTATGGTCTCGGAGCTGCCTCTGGATGTTTTTGTCGGCCCCGTGAGGGTAGTCGACCTTGCCCCTTTAGGAGAAGGTATCAGCAAAGAGATGCTCACCGGTAAACTTGCTACGGGCTCGGAGATTGCAGAAGAGGAAGTTGAGCTTGACGAGAGAATTCTCTTCAAAACCAGGCACCGGATACGGTATGACATATTTGAAGGTGACTACGCCTATATTTTGCCCGACCTGGCTCATTTTCTTGCCGGTAGCGCGACCCGCCTCATTGGTCTGGATACCCCCTCGGTGGATCATGTTGATTCAAAGAGCCTGGAGTGCCATCATATTTTGAGAGAAGGAGGTCTTTTCTGGTTGGAGAATCTGGATCTCTCATCTGTTGAAGAAGGAAATTACACCCTTCTGGCTCTACCCCTCAAATTGGAAGAGCTCGAAGCCGCACCGGTCAGGGCTGTGCTACTTCGAGAAAACACCGAGAAAACACCGAGAAATGATTGTTGATTTGTTGTAGTAAAAAGTTGGAGTGGAAAAATGTTCGGCAATGCCTGTTCACTAATAGGAACGGTTCACTTGCCGCCAATGCCTGGCGCCGCCGGATATTGCGGGAACGTGAGAGATATTTTTGATTCCGTCATAGGAGACGCTGTCGCATACAAAGAGGAAGGCTTTGACGCTCTCATTGTTGAAAATACCCATGACACTCCCTATTTGAAAGGCGCGGTTCATCCGGAGACTGTGAGCGCCATGACTTATATTACCGGCGAGATTCAAAAAAGAGTCGGATTGCCGATGGGGGTCCAGGTGCTGGCCGGGGCGAATTTAGAAGCCCTTGCCATCGCAGTGGCTCTGGGGCTTGATTTCATAAGAGTGGAGGGTTTTGTCTTTGCCCATGTCGGAGACGAGGGTTTCCATGATGCCTGTGCCCCTGCTTTGTTACGCAGGAGATTTGATTTGAAAGCCGACCGGGTAAAAATATTTGCCGACATCAAAAAGAAGCACGCCTCACATGCCATTACCGCTGACGTGGATCTTGCGGAGAGTGCCAGAGCTGCAGAGTTTTTTAAAGCCGATGGGGTAGTTGTAACCGGGGTAAGAACCGGTAGTGCGCCCAGTCCGGATGAAGCCAGGGAGGCTAAAGAGAGTGTGGATATCTCAGTCCTGATCGGCAGCGGAGTGGATCCTGATAACCTTCGAGATTTCGCATCTTGCAGCGATGCTCTTATCATCGGTTCTTACGTTAAAGAGGGAGGTAAGTGGCAGAACCCGGTAGACCGAGAGCGATGCCGGGAGATCATGAAGGCTGCCGGAAGAAGCTGATTGCTCCGCCTCTCTGCACTGTATCTGGTGTCAATTGATCTGACCTTTAATCCCCGACCTTTGTCTCTCGCTGATTTGTATTTCTCTCCCCAAGTGGGTTCAGTGAGATTTTTCAGAGATCGGTTATCAAAGGTGTTTTTGTTCTTGCATCTTTGCTTTTGTATATACACATCCTTAAATGTCTAATGGGGTACTTCCAAATATCCGACAGACTGCTAAGCTTATAAGCGAATTCGGTGAGCGCCCTTCTTCAGTTTGTTAGGGTGCCGTGAGCCGAGGGACTCTGTGGAAACAGCAGGTCGACGTCGACCGGAAATGTAAGCAGGCAAGTCCGTGATCTGTGAGATTCTGTCACTCACCGGTCGAGATACTTCACCCATCGCAAGGGGTGGCTCAGAAAGTAGCAAAACACCACTCGAGACTCAGTCTGGGTGGTGTTTTGTTTTAGCTTGTATTTAGTAGGATTTTGAGTTCTTCAAATCGCTCCAGAGGCTGTTCTTAGGTTTAGGCGCAGGTTTTGGTGCTGGCTTGACCCGGGGTCTCGAGACGGCTTTAGTTGGTTTTGGTTTTGGTTTCGGTTTCGGGCTTGTTTTTGGCACTGTTGATTTGGGTTTGGTGGATTCCGAAGTGGGTGTCGCTTCGGGCTCAGTCTCTTTTGGCGATTCCTGAACCGATTTGCTTTCCCCGGCTTTGCTGTCTGTGGATTTTGACTCCGCACTATCGGTAGTGTCAGTCTTCTGGGTGGGTTGCTTTTTATCGGTGCCTGTTTTGGCGGGACTTATGGGACTGGTAGTATCGGTATTGCCCGGTTTTACCTTGGATGCGGGGCTGGTTGTATCGGTGGTGTCCGGCTTTTTGCCATCAGGTTTGGCGCCGTTAAACTGATTGAAGAGAAAGACCAGGGTAAACGCGCCTATGGCAAGAGCTGCTACACCGGCTATAATCCAGTGCACCATGGTCATCTTCGCTAGCCAGCTTGTGCTTTCCTCTTCCTTACTTTCGCTATCTTCCGTATCCAGGTCGACCGTTCTCAGGACCTGACTACGGCCTGGCTTAGGAACAGCCATCTCCAACTCAGTGGCAAGTTGCTCCATTGATTGTTGACGATCTTCGGGGGCTTTTGAAAGAGCGCGAAGGATTACCTGTTCGACCCGCTCCGGAATATAGAGGTCCGGTCTTGCTTCCTGGAAAGTGGGCGGCATGTCGTTTATATGTTTCGACATGGTTTCGACCATGGTTTTGCCAAGAATGGGCAGTCTATTTGTGAGGGTCTCGTAGAGTACGATTCCCATGGAATAAATGTCGGACCGTTTGTCCAGGGGCAGACCCTGGCATTGTTCCGGTGACATGTAGACAGGACTTCCGCAGACTTCTCCCATCTGGGTTAGTTTTTGGCCTTCGGTACTTCCTTCTTCCATTAGCTTGGCTACACCGAAGTCCACCACTTTGACGAAATCTTTGTCGCCTTCTCTGTCTATTAATACGATGTTGCTCGGCTTTAGATCTCGGTGTATGACGCCTTGTTTGTGCGCATGTCCGAGAGCTTCCGATGCTTGTCTGACAATCTTAAGGGCTCTGTCCACCCCGACATGACCTTCATCTTTGATAATGTCGGACAGGGGTTTGCCTTCCAGGTAGTCCATCACGATGTAGGGCTGACCTGTCGGCGATATGCCGAAATCATAAACAGTGATTATATGAGGATGGTTCAGTCTCCATGTCGCTTTACTCTCTTGCTGGAAGCGTTTCACCGACATGGAGTCATTCAGGTGATGGGCTTGTAGCATTTTGATAGCGACAGTACGGTCCATCACATCCTGGCGGCCTTTGTAGACCACA
>JAUIJG010000053.1 GCA_030431355.1 bacterium | reverse complement strand
AGCACACAGATGGCTGCGCTGCCAGGTTTCGCCGTCAGTACGAGATAAAAGAAGATGTCCAGAAGGTCATTTTGAAGATGCTGGAGAAAGAGCCTGAAAAGCGCTACCCCTCGGCAAAAGAGGTCGAGCACGCCATCGCCGAACTGCTTGGTGAGAGGAATACTTCCGGTAACAGCATCTGGCAAAAGATTGTGGCCCGGGTCAGGCGAGAACAAAATAAAAATCGTTTCTAAATGGGATCATGGATCCTTATGTTGCCTGTTATGCTTATAGAATCAAATATAAGCCGCGCCGTTATAAGAAACGATTCTAAGGATGGTAAAGTGAGACTCACTAAGGGTTGTAAGAAAGTTCTATCGGTTCTGGAGACAGTTGACGATCTGTCCAGCGCCCAGGATATCCACAGTAAAATGCGTTCCACCGAGGATAAACCACCCGGCTTGACCACTGTGTACCGCTCCCTTGAATCCCTGGTCAATATGGGTCTTGTCCAAGCCGTGGACTTAGGTGACGGAGAACGCCGCTATGAGATGATCAAACCCGGTGAACATCACCACCACCTGGTTTGCGACTCCTGTAAGAATTCTGTCCACCTGGATCAATGCCTGATAGAGGAGCTGGAGGGCGGAATCAAAGCTCGGTACGGCTTTGAAGTGAGAGGGCATATCCTGGAAATATTCGGCATATGCAAAGACTGTCATAATTAACCCCCAGTATCCAGCTACAATAGATATACTTCCGTTAAATCCAAAGTAACTATTTATCTGAGTAACCGAGGAAAAGTTCGTGCTAAATGAATCTGAAAAGACTCAAATCAAAGAAGCAGGATCTTCCTGCTGTCAGCCGAACGCAGCAGAAAGCTCAAAGAGTATCCCCCATGAACACAATGATCTGGAGCGGATACAAGAGACCCATGATCATGTGCCGCCGGCCATGTCCAAAGCGATTTTATCCATGGACAACCTGGGCATAATCGCATCCATTCTGTGCCTGATTCATTGCATGGCCATGCCTTTTTTAATCGCCCTTCTTCCTTTTATAGGATTGCAGTTCTTAGAGAGTCACGAGTCCCACTTGCTTTTAGGCACTGTCATCATCGCTTTCGCGCTTTTCGCCATAGTTCCGGGTTATCTAAAACATAAGAGTCGGAGAATTCTCACCGGTATGATAGTTGGGGTCGGAGCCGTTCTTGTGGGCTCGTTCTTCAGCCATAGCTTTGGACTGGAAGCCTACGAAATGCCATTTTTGGTGGGTGGCAACCTGACCCTGGTGGCTACCCACCTGCTTAATATGCGCCGCGTTAAGAGCTGCTGCGATCACTAAAAGGATTTCATATAAAGTGCCTCTGTCCTTAACCGGTGATTAACCTGGCCGATGAGATTCTATATGTCGTACCCAGTACGCAGACTAGTTTCATCGCAAGAGGCAAAAGAAGACAATGTATACAGTCGTGTTTTACACGTTGCTTGTCGTGCTTGCTATATCCTTTATCGTCACTTTCATGTACGAAGAGGTAAGAACAATCCGCTATTTCATTCTGGATGTTCTCACAGGTAACTTAAGATAAAGACCTGGTCGAACTGCAGGAGATAGCAGTTCTTTTCAAATCAATATCTCAACCAGAATCTAATTTTCGAATAGTTAAAGCAGAGAGATAAGGATCTATCTGTTTCTGAATCTGACCGCATTGGTAGCCAGGTCATCATGCCAGAAGAGAGAGCCATAACTCAATCTGGTCAGGCCCGTCATGAAATAACGCACGAGATCAGTCCAGACACTTCGCCAGATCATAAAGCGCTCTTTTTTACGCAAGCGTGAAACCATGCGTAAGCGACTTGCTTGCATGTTTAACTCCGGCTCACCGGTGAGGCCTCTGGCAGCGGATCTGCCAGCCAGGGTAGTATTCTTCCAAAGTTCACGATAACCACTGGAGATACTGCCGCCAGTATTAACTAAAACCGCCGTGGTGCCAGCAGTAGTGGCTGCACCGCGGATAGGGGAATCTGTGAAATCAGGTAGGGGTTTGCTTTGACGTCCAAGGACTATGCCTTTTAGCCCCATAAGATCACCTCGATATATATTCTAGATTGCGGGGAGCTTAATGCGGAAACCTACAATTGATGGAACTTTTCAAGTTTTATTATGCAGCAGAAACCATACACTGACAAGGACAAATTCTGTATAACATCCAACCCGCAAAATTGTCACAACGTTGAAACGCTCTAATAGCAACACTCTTCGCCAATGACAAAAAGATCATGGTACTAAATTCAGTCGCTTGACAATATTCGTTTATCGCACCATTCATCACAGCAACAGCGAAAGACATCCATACACTCTAAACCTGCATGGTTACTGCAACTGATCAGTATAATATTACCGGCACAATAGAACCATATTCGATACCCTTAGCCAAGCCATAACATATCGAGTCAATATAGACATCTGCCACAGTGATCCTTCTACTTTCCTTGCTCCCTGAAATTGTAAACGTCCTCATTCATTAAGCATATTCCGGCGGAATGTTAAAAAGCCCTGCCTCCTGGGGTAAAATATGCCCTTCTCAAAAGAGATTACATCGTCCACCGCAACTGCATTACAAGGTAAACCTACTGAAAATGCGTAATTTCAATCGTTCATCCAAGTTAAATTCTCTATCTCTGGCTCTGGCTGCTTTGTTTCTATGCCAGTGCCTCTGCCTGCCTTCCTTTGCCAGTGAAGGATCACAACAGGCCGTCCAGGTTTCGGAGACTGCTCTCAATGTAGCGAAGAAACAGGATAGAGATTGTGCCCCAGAGAGTGCTGAATCTGAAGCAAAAGAGTCCGAAGAAGAAGATTCTGAGGATGTAGGTAACGAGGAATTCAGCAGGGCTGAAGAAGAAGAGGGTGAAGACAGTAATGTCTCATCGGATACCACTGTCTTCAAAAAAGATGACGGTAAACCGGTAGTCGCCCTTGCCCTGGGAGGTGGTGGTGGTCGTGGCTCCGCCCATGTAGGAGTACTGAAAGTTCTGATCAAAGAGAAGATCCCCTTTGATATGGTAGTTGGTACCAGTATCGGCTCTATAGTCGGTGGCTTTTACGCAGCCGGTGTTCCCATCGAGAAAATCGAGGAAATGTTCACTGACTGCTCTTTGATGAAGTCATTCATGACCGTGTCCTTGAAGACGCGGATGGTGGCCGCACCAATTATGATCACGCCGAGACTCTTGGGCAGACATCCCTATGACGGACTTTATTACGGGAATAAATTCCGCAAGTATTTACTGAGACAGTTACCCGCAGACAAACGGAAGATTGAAAATCTCCCGAAAAAGTACGCGGCTATAGCGGTGGATCTGATGAGCGGGGAGGTAACCCCCCTGACCAAAGGAAACATCGGATATGCCATGCAGGCCAGTTCCGCCGTTCCGGGACTGAGAAAACCTGTTGAGATTGATAACCGCCTTTATGTTGATGGTGGCATATCAGAGAATGTCCCGGTCGCCCAGGCCAAAAAGCTTGGCGCAGACGTAGTCATAGCGGTGAATATCGACGAGTACTTTAAAGAATTACCGTTGGAACATTTCCGCCATGTCGGGTCGGTCAGCAAAAGGATAGTGACTCTCCAGCTACGCAATCTGGACAAACCAATGGCAGATCAAGCGTGTGTCACTATCCATCCGGATGTTACCGGTATCGGTCTGTTGTCAACAGACCGAGATGATGCCACTAATGGTATTGCCGCTGGAGAAAAAGCAGCACAGGAAAAGCTTCCGGAGATCAAGAAATGTCTACGCGACGCAGGTGTTGATATTTAGGAAGGTGAAGATTCACCAAGATCTCTTGATTAAGTTTTACAAGCAATCACAGGAATCCATCAAGCGGGCTAAACTACCAAAATCTGGGTAGAACCGCCATCTAATTTAAATATCCAGGAGGGAATTATGACTACAAAGAAGAAAACAACAACAACTAAAAAATCCACTACAGCTAAAACAACCAAAACCACCGCTGCTAAAAGCACGGCTGCAAAAACAGCCAGCACAAAAGTAGCGGCGAAATCTCCGGCGCCGGCTGCAAAAACAGCCAGCAAGCCTGAGACCAAAGCAGCTCCCAAAGCTAAAGCACCGGCTAAAGAGCCAGCCAAGAAAACAATTGGCACGGTTCTTCTCAGTCCTGAGCAAGTGGCAGAGAGAGCTTACTTCATCTGGCTTGAGCGCGGCGAAAGCCACGGTCAAGACGTCGAAGATTGGCTGAAGGCAGAGCAAGAGCTCAACACAGCTGTTTAATTCGGTTTTTTAGCTGATAATCTGATGGGTTCCTTCAAAAGAGGAGCCCATTATTTTTTATCTGTTCTACAATAGAAGCAACTATCGGCTCAAGTATCTGTGGGTAGGGAGAACGGGAATATTTGGATACCACGGGCCGGACCAAAGAGTAGCAATTAGAGCGTTTAGATGCCTCAAGACGAGAAGAACGAAAATCAGACAGATCAGAGTGATGATCTCAGTACCGACCCGGAAGATTTTTTCCAGCATCATCATCCCGATGTAGTCGAAGCGCGTAAATTGCCCCAGGGCTTCGATACATCGGAGACAGACTGGCAACCCCATTATCAATCGGAAGCCATCAACGTTAACATCGGAGAGCTGGCTCCTTCGCCGGAGGTCTCAGCAAACCGGGCCCAGATGCAGCCGCAGATGCAGCCGCATATGCCACACGCTCAAGGTCAACCGAACACGGCTCATAGTCAGGGTCAGGGGCAAATGCAAGGACATCAACCCGCTAATGTTCAAAGCCAGGCGCATCTACCCAATGCCGCTGGTCCGGCGGTCCAGGGACAGAATCGCGGACAAACCGGCTTTGAAAGCTTCACGTCAATTCCTGCTCACGGAGCAGGGAATGTTCAGAATATGCCCCAGGGTGGACCACAAAATCAGGCACATCAAGGAGCACCGATGCAAGATCCTGGCTCCGTTAATAACTTTCCTCCGGAGCAAACACAACCTGGTCAAGCGCCCCTGGCAAATGCCGTGGATCCTTATGCATCGAGAGCCGATGCAAAAGCCCAGCCGTTCTTTGAAGATGGCAGAGCGCAAAACCGAAACCAGGGTCCTGTGAATAATGCCCAACAAGCCTTCTTCAATGATGGCGCTCAGATTCCAAATCCTCAGCAGCAGCCTCAAGGACAGCATCCGCATCAGGGGCAATATCCTCAACAGCAACAGCTACCGCAAGGACAGTACCCGCAGCAGGGGCAATATCCTCAACAGCAGCAACTTCCGCAAGGACAGCATCCGCAACAGGGGCAATATCCTCAACAGCAACAACTGCCGCAAGGACAGTATCCGCAGCAGGGGCAATACCCTCAACAGCAGCAACTACCGCAAGGACAGTACCCGCAGCAGGGGCAATATCCTCAACAGCAGCAACTGCCGCAAGGGCAGTACCCGCAGCAGGGGCAGTACCCTCAACAGCAGCAACTGCCGCAAGGGCAGTATCCGCAGCAGGGGCAATATCCTCAACAGCAGCTACCACCTCACGGACAATACCCGCAACAGGGACAATATCCTCAACAGCAGCAGCCTCAAAACCCTAATCAACCACTCGGTCAGGCCGGACCTTTCAGCAATCTGGCAGGAAACAACCAGGCCAGCCGTCCTCCGCTGGTCGGTAAACCCAACCTAAATGTCTACCAGGAGCCAGGAAGGAGACAGAGCGCACCGCCGACGAACAATATGATGCCCGGCGAACAACAGGGGGCTGGCCAGGAGATTAACCAGGAAGATTTTGATCCGGATGATTCTGCGAATCCCAGGTCTCAGAAAGAGAAAGGCGGCTCTATAAAAGACAAGGTTGATTTGAAGAAGTTCGAAAAAATAGTACAGGATCCTGATACCCATGCCCTTGTTCAGCTTCTGATCTTGCAGGCTAAAGAGCTTGCCCTAACCCCGAAAGAATTCTTCTCAAAGCCCTCAGAGCCAGGCAATATCGTCGAGCCCGCATTGTTTTTAATTGCCTGCGCCACTATAGGCGGTATCTTGCAGGGACTGAGCCATATCAATCTTTTCTATACCCTCAGATTCATGTTTGTCTCTCTGGTATTTACCGGAGTTGCCACATTCATGGTCTGGAAGCTATTTACGCTTTATGGAAGCGAAAAATCATTCCTGGAAAACTTTCGAGTGATGGCATATAGTCAGTTAGCGCTCTTGATAGGCGGATTGCAGTCCGGAATGATCGGAGTCATATTCGGTATCGGTGCATTCGGCTTCAGCCTCTACCTGCAATTCATAGGTATGGAAAAGCTACACGAGATGCCGAAGAATAAAGTACTGGTGATACTGGGTGGGGTGGCATTTTTCTTCGCTGTGGTGGGCAACTCATTGCCGATGAAACCCTGATTGGTTCTGATGGCGAAAGAGATCACTTCTTAGTGGTCATGCAAAAACTTGTAGTAAGTAAAGCAGGTACCTTGATTTGATACCATGGTTGAACCCTGGGGATCACTGGGTCGGCAACTCTTACCGAAAGCAGGACAATCAGTAGGCTTCTTGAATCCCAATAAAATTTGATTGCTAATACAAAAATCCGCGTCTGGTCGCGATGAGACCTCGAGAGGAAAAGCTTTGTCGGCATCAAACTGGGCATACTCCGGTCTCAGTGCATAAGCACCGTTTTCAACCAGACCGATACCTCTCCATTCACTATCGACCATCTCGAAAACATCGCCGATAAGCGCTTTTGCTTGTTTGTTGCCGTCCCTTGAAACATCACGTCGGAACATGTTTTTGATGCTGGCTTTGCCTGACTCCAGCATTTTTACACACTCCAACAACCCCTCAAGCAAGTCCACCGGCTCATATCCGGAGACGACGATGGGAACATTGTGCTTCTTAGCCACTCTTTCATAATTCGAAAAACCGGTGACGGCACAGACCTCTCCGGGAGAAAGAATTCCCTGAACCTGGCTTTCCAGTGATTTCAAAACTTTAGAGCAAACTGATACCACCAGGGGATGGGAAGGTAAGAGGAAGAAGTTTTTCAAACCCAGACGTTTCGCTTGCCAGACAGAAAGAGCGTTTAACTCCGCCTTAGTTTCAAATCCGATGGTAAAGAAGACAACTTTCTTATCGGGGTGCTTTCGAGCAAGAGCCAGAGAGTCCAGAGGAGATGGCACAACTCGAACATCGGCGCCACCGGCCTTTATCTCCAACAGATCAAGCCGACTTCCCTTTAATCTTAAGAGTTCTCCCGAGCAACAGAAAATAACGTCTTCCTGCTGAGCAATCTCAATCGCCTTGTCAATTTTGTTGAGAGGAGTGGCACAAATAGCGCATCCCGGGCCATGGACCAGGTTGATATTGGATGGAATGAGCTGGTCCAGATTGTTCTCCAGCATAGTTCTGGTCTGGCCGGCGCATACTTCCATGATTGTCCAGGGGCGAGAAGACACTGAGTCCAGTTTCTTTGCCAACTTCTCAAGTTTCTTGCTGTCGATTTTCTGAGCCGGGAAACCGAGTTCTTGCCTGGCAAACAATTTAAAATACCCCTCCAAGTCAGCTTCTACAATAATTGTTTTTAGCCTCAAACAAAAGTGAATTGAGGAATACCTTCAAAACCTTCCCGGACAATAGAAATCATTCCACTGCCAAAGCCGACTGTTGATAAGGATTTCCAGAGAATTCAAACCCAAGGAAATTCATTAAGAACATTGCGAATATTAAGACAGGCTCCAAGTTCTTGAAACTTTAGCGACAGGTTCAAATTCAGAATAGCAAACGGTCGAGACATTTTGAAAACGCCTCGACCGCTTGCCTGGTCGATTAAACCTTTGACCGAGTCAGAACTAGACGATGTACGACTTCATCGCGTTGGTGTTCTTGTTGTTTCTCAATTTGCGCAAAGACTTCAGCTCAATCTGCCTGGCCCTCTCTTTGCTGACGCCGATAACGTCACCAATCTTGGTTAAGCTCAGGGGAGCTTCTCCGTTAAGTCCATATCTCAGAGTGATAACTGCCTTTTCCTGCTCATTGAGGTTTTCGATCAATGCTCGAACATCCTCTTTCATCAGGTCCCTGGCTGTCGCCTCATTCGGTAAGGGCTGAACGTTATCTTGGAGCAAGTCACCAAAAGTGCTATCATAATCGGTGCCTACTGTCGCATCAAGGGAGTAGAGTTTTCTGGAAGTGTTTAGTACCAGTTTGATCTTCTCCGGCTTGACATTGAGTTGTTTGGCGATCTCCTCAGGGCTGGGAGGTCTGCCTAATTCAAGACTCAGCTTGCGAATCACTCTTTTTGCCTTTATCAAAAGCTCATTCATATGAACCGGCAAACGGATCATTCTGGATTTATCGGCTAGCGCTCTTGTGATTGCTTGCTTTATCCACCAGGTAGCATAGGTCGAAAATCGATATCCCAGCTCCGGGTCGTAACGATCCACCGCTTTCAAAAGACCGAGATTACCTTCTTGGATAAGATCCTGCATGCTCATGCCTTTGTTGAGGTATTTTTTTGCAATGGAGACCACCAGACGCAGATTAGCTTTCACAAGCTTTTGTCTGCCGATGGGATCCCCCTTGCGGGCGGCACGAGCATATTCAACCTCCTCTTCGAAAGTGAGCAAGTCAGACCTGCCTATCTCCTTCAAATAGACTTTTAGAGAGTCGGTATCTTTTGGTTTAACCTTCTTGAATTTGTAGTTTCCTACTTTAGACTTGCGCTTGGAAGAGTCGAATATTTCAAATTCGTTCGTGACGAATCTAACATCCTCATCTTCAAAGTCTTCCTCATCAGTATCCAAGTCATCGAAGAGATCTTCGCCGGACTCCGCTAACGAGGTCGGGTCCTCATAAGACGATTCAAATTCAAAATCATCTTTTCTTTTATGTGCTGTATTCTTCATGAGTCCCTCCAGGTGAAGTACTAAGGTTTTTAAAATCGATAGAGGGCAATAGAGTTTTTCTTCATGCACTCTCGCGCTATAAAATTCGCGCGCAGGGGAGTCTCACTCCGGATGATTAATTCGACCAGATACTAAGACCTATGGGCGTTTCAAAGGTTCCTGAAAACCAGAGATCTCAATCTTTTCTTAAACATTGCTCAGAATTGAAATAGCACAAAATAGACTCTCCGAAGTCCGGATATCGTAATCAGAGCCACTATCTACAGTGTCATTTATCTGTTCAGGTCTACAGATAAACATGTTTTCCAGAGGCTTCAGTTGATTGTAAAGAGATCACCGTGTTATCATCAAACGCCAAAGATTTGAAAAAAGTTCGAACAAGTTTGGAAGAAGATTGGAAGTAAGGTTCGATTTGAAGACCGGACAGAAAAAGATAGCCGCCACTGCTGCCATCCTCTGGCTGGTACTTGCGACCTCTCCGGTTCCGATATCAAATGGCGCTGCATTTGCAGAAGAGAATCTGCGAAATAGCCTGGAAGACATTTCTATCTCCAATTTCAGTCGTGTCACCCCTGATATATGGAGGGGGTCAAACCCCGACGATGACGAGCTTGAGATGCTTCAACTTATGGGAGTGAAGTCTATTATCAATCTCCGTATGTCCGGGCCAGGGGTAGAGCACGAGAAGGCGATCTCAGCACGGCTCGGAATCAAACACTTTCATATCCCCTTCGGCTACTTCAAAACTTCCGACAAAAAGATTGAAGAAGCCCTCTCTATTATGACGAAAAGAGAGAACCAGCCGGTCTATATTCATTGCCTCCAGGGAGCCGACCGAACCGGAATGATTATCGGTGTCTATCGTTCCCTGATTCAAGATTGGAGCTTCAACAAGACCTACAGCGAAATGCGCTCCCACCACTTCAAGCCCTGGTTCGGCCGCTTCCGTAGCAAGGTCAAGCATTGCGCCGAAAGTAAGCCGCTGGTAGCGGCCAGAGATGAAATCATAGAAGAGAAAAAGGTCAATCAGGCGCGCAGTAGTGGAATCGCGAGCAGCTCTAACTTCTCTGACTTATCTTTATAAACTAAGAATTCTCTTTGACGTCTGCCCATAGAGCTTCTTCATCATAGCTCTCATCGGTGACCTTGGCTCCATCAAAACTGTCTTCAGCGCTCTCTTTGCGCTTGGCAGCCAATTCTCTCATGCCCGGATCCAATTCATAGAGTCGAAAAAGGGGGTCAAGGGAGGAATTGATGGCGGAGAGGATAGTCTCAACTTCGGAGCCGATAAGATTAAAAGCTGCCTTAGCCTGGGGAGTGGTCGCATGGGTATCTATGTCGTCTGCCAGACGAACCAGCCTATCAGTCTCCTTGACCAATTTGGTCAGAAGCTGAAGAACATGGATATCTTTGGTTTTTTCTGAATCAGATGACATACTAATTAATCCCTATACTCTATTTAATCAGGTAGAGGTCGATATGGGAATCTGAAGTTAAACGGGAGACATATAATTGACCTTGAAATTCCTTTCTGACATGATATCCGGTATTTTTACCCCGGCTAAGTTTTTAGTAAATTAGATTTTTAAATGCCATTATTAGAGATAAAGCAGCTGCGGACCATATTTCGCACCGAGCACGGCGAAGCACGCGCTGTGGATGGAGTAGATCTCAGCATAGAAGAAGGCCAGGTTCTGGGCGTAGTCGGTGAATCAGGTTGCGGAAAGTCCGTGACATCTCTCTCCACTCTTCGCCTGGTCCCACCCCCGGGATTGATACAAGCCGGGGAGATTATTTTTGACGGTCGAGATCTTCTTAAATTGAGCGAAAAGGAGATGCGCTCGATTAGAGGCAACCAGATAGGTCTCATTCCCCAGGATCCTATGACTTCTCTGAACCCTGTCTATACGATAGGAGCTCAGATAATGGAGGCCATCGAACTCCATCAAAAAGTAGACCGCAAAGAAGCACGAAAGCGGGCGGTGGAAGCCCTGGAGAGGGTAAAAATCCCCCAGGCTGCCCAGAGAATAGATGAATATCCCCATCAGTTCTCCGGCGGCATGCGCCAGCGGGTGATGATAGCCATGGCCCTCTCCTGCAATCCGAGATTGCTCATAGCAGATGAACCGACTACAGCCCTGGATGTCACCGTGCAAGCCCAGATTCTCGACCTTATGCGGGAGATTCAGAAAGACCGAAATATGTCCATCTTGTTGATCACCCATGACCTTGGGGTTGTGGCTGAGATGTGCGACCAGGTGGCGGTTATGTATGCTGGAGCGGTGGTCGAAACCGCCTCCGTAGAAGAGATATTTGCAAACCCCAGTCATCCTTATACTAAGGGGCTGATGGATTCAATACCAAGACCTGGTTCAGAGCGCCTCACCCCCATTGAAGGGCAGCCACCCAGCCTGGTGGATCTGGACCGGGGATGCCGTTTTGCCGAGCGATGCCCCCTGAAAGAAGATGACTGCCTTAATGAGATTCCTCCCCTGGAGATAAAAAGCGAAGCCCATCTGGTACGCTGTATTAAGGTGTAGGTCGGGCGTTGCCGGAAGATCTTTTCCGTCCGGTCAGACAAAGGACTTATGATACTGCTCTCGATACCAGAGTGTTTTTCTTTCGCTGTTTTTGAGGTTGAAATGGTCGGCATGATGACCACCGCAAAAAACATAGTTCCACTTTTACTAGCCTCATTGCTATTTGGACATCAGGTCGATGCCCTGGAAAAAGCCGGTGCCACAGAAGAGGGCGAGATCCCCTGTGACGGCAACTACCTATTAGCGCCCGCTGAGCCAAGGGGGGTACTTTTCGACTTTCCCTCTCCCCGCTGGAAACCGGTGATTGAGGAGAGATCCGAAAAGAGAGAAGAGGTGTCGAAAGAGAAGCCGGAAGAGACTATGCTCCAGGGCTACGTGGACTCTTCGGCGGCAGGGAAGATACCAAATCTGAAAGCCCGGATTCCAAAAACCCACGAAGAAGACCTGAAACCCCTGGAAGGCAAAATCAAAACAGAAGAGATCCATCTTAAAAGAAGAAGGGCCATGAGCGCCATGGAGAAACGCCGACTGCTTGTTTTGAGAGGTGTAAGGAACCATGGCACCACCGGGATTCTGTTGGTCTCTTACCTGGGTGGAGGGTGGACCATTCACACAGTCCTGAAGGGCACCGCTGCAGCCCGCTATGGACTGAGATCTGGAGATATAATCGATGCGGTGGATGGAGAGTCGATCAGAGGCATGTCCATCGAGAGAGTCTATTTCAGGATAACCGGAAGAAGAGGACAACAGAAAATCTTCAATATCCGTCGTCTGGGAAGACCTATGAGAATCAAGATTCCACTATGGTCCGTATATGATATTCGCGATCGAAGAAGTCAATATATTGAATATTACTGGTATCTCCTCTATCACAAAGCGATAACCCTCGGTCAATATCATCGCCTGGTGCGACCCTTCATTTACTTCGAGGAACCGAGAACCAGAATTCCCCTGAATGAGTTAAAACGCGGAAGGTGAAACCTTCTGGATTTTATCAAGACAAGTAGAAGAAAAAGGATTTTACATCTGCTAATCTAAGCACTCTATTTTTTGTTTTACTGCCTATCTCGGGGAAGCGATGAGAATACCGACTACAGCCCAAATCAGAGAGCTGGAAGCTAAATGGATCTCTGATTGTGGAGAAAACTGGGGACAGGTCTTGATGGAGATCGCCGGGAGGGCTGCGGCTATTCGCTCTCTAAGAATCTGGCAAGAGAGACCCGGCTCGGTAACTGTTGTCTGCGGAAAAGGCAATAATGGCGGTGACGGATTAGTAGTGGCACGCTACTTGAAGCTCTGGGGCATTCCTGTGCAAGTTGTTGTCCTGGAAAGAGACTCTAAATCAGGCGAAGGGGCAAGCTCCAAGGGGAGTAGGAAGAGCTCCGAAAGAGGAAGTTCCGTTGCCACCATAGAGAGACAGGACTTGCAATTCTCTTCTAACGAAGCGAACGTGAATAAGACGATTCTGGAGAATCTAGAAGTAGAGATAACCGTCATCAATTCGCTCAGAGAGACCGGAGTCGATGAAGAGAACGAAGAAGATCATCTTGATCCTGAGGCGGATAGCCTCTTTCTTGACGCATCTTTAATCGTCGATGCCATCTTCGGAACCGGTCTTGATCGTGAGGTTGAGGGGATTCACAGAAGAGTAATAGAAAGCATAAACAGGAGCGGCAAACCCGTCCTCAGCATCGACATTCCCTCTGGTATCAATTCTGATACCGGGCAGATTCTTGGAGCGGCAGTCAGAGCAGATGAAACAGTCACCTTCGGCTACCTGAAGACAGGCCTCCTGAACTATCCCGGAAATACTCTCAAAGGCGATCTGTCTATTGTGGACATTGGCCTGCCGGAGTTGCCGGAGATTCAACCGGATATAAACTTGTCCACGGTGGAGATTGTGCGCGAGATGCTGCCGATGCGCCCGGTGGACGCCCACAAGGGAACCTTCGGACATCTTTTGACCGTGGCCGGCTCTAAAGGCATGATGGGAGCAGCCACCCTGGCCGGACTGAGCGCGATGAAATCGGGTGCTGGACTCTGTTATCTGGCGGTTCCCGCCTCTATGCTCTCCGAGCCGATGGCCCTGGAATTGATTTGCCATTCGCTACCATCCACGGAAAGCGGCTCCCTGGCCCGTTCATCCCTGGAAAGATTACGAGAACTGGTAGAAAAAGTAGATGCCGTGGTTCTTGGTCCTGGAGTCGGTACGGATCAAGAAACGGTGGAACTTGTCTGCGAACTGATTAAAGAGATCAACTGTCCCTGCATAGTGGATGCCGATGCCCTCAATGCCCTGGCCAAAAAACAGGAAGACCTGGGCCGTTCTCCGGAGAGATTTGTTCTTACTCCCCATCCAAAAGAGCTGGCCCGCCTGATGCAGGTGAGCGTCGGCGACATACAGAAAGACAGGATCAAATCAGCCCAGATGGCTTCCCAGAAGTACGGTTGCACAGTCTTACTCAAAGGAGCAATGACTGTGGTGGCAAGCCCGGACCAGACCATATTCATAAATCCCACAGGGAATCCTGGAATGGCGACCGCGGGCTGTGGAGATGTCTTGTCGGGAGTTATCGGTGGACTCTTAGCTCAGAAAGTTGACCCGTTTCAAGCGGCGGTGGCAGGCGCTTACCTGCACGGAAGGGCCGGGGACATTTTGGCCGAGGAGCTGGGAGAAGCAGGCATTCTCGCCGGAGATATTCAACGGATCATTCCGCTTGCGCTCAGGAGTGTGAAAGAAGGCGAGAGGAGCTCGCTAGAATCGAATCTTCTTGAGGAGAGCAGCCACTGACTTAAGGCAAAGCCAGTGCCCTTTCCTGAAAGTACATTCGACATTCACTGTCGAGCTTTACTCGAACACCTATCGGTAAAACAGAGGTCACGCCTCCTTCGCCAAGAGGGAAGCCGAGCAAGTGTGGTTGTTTCAAACGGTGCATTCTCTCCAGAATCAATTCAAAAATGGAGTGCATACTGTAAGAGCCCCTCTGGTAGCAGTCTATAAATTCACCAAAGACTAAAGCCTTAGCATCATCAAGAGCACCATTTATGGTGAGAGAGGTAAGCCAGCGGTCGAGAATGTCGTTACGCTCCTGGGAGTCATTTAGAAAAAGTATGCGGTCCTTGCAATCGACTTCGAACTCTGTTCCCAGAAGAGAGGTCATGGCTGTCAGATTACCACCGATCAATCGACCCTTCGGGGTGGAGTTACTCTCCAGACCGGAATAACAATAGCGATGGAACTCTCCTTTCCTCTCATTGAATCCTTCATTCGGTGCGATAAAAGGAAGAGCGGCTCTTCTTTTGATACCACGAGCATATTTCCTGAAACTTTGTTTGTCTCTGATATCTATAAGATTTGGTCCGTGAAAAACCACTAAGCCGGTTACTTTATGCAAGGCGAGAAGTATCGAAGTGGTATCACCGGAGCCGACAAAGACTTTAGGATCCTTTTTCACCCGGTCATAATCGATATGGGGAAGCAGCGGCAGGGCACCGTAGCCTCCGCAAAGCATGAAAACACCTTTTATCTGAGGATTACGTATGGCATCGTTTAAATCAGCCAGACGATCTCTATCCGAACCCGCCATGTACCCATGGGAATCGAGTACATGTTTACCGATAATCGGCTTGAAGCCCATCTCTTTTACCAGAGCGGCTGCTCTGCTTACCTCCACATGGCTGGATGGTCTCGAAGATGGTGCCAACAAAGCCACTTTGTCGCCTTTCTTAAGGGCTGGAGGCTTCAGAACCTCATCCTTTGACTCGGAATTTTTAGTTGCCACCACTTAAATCAATCGCCTCTTACGCAGGGCTCAAAAATATCGAAACTGAATCCATCATCTCCCGCTTTCAGTCTAGCTTTCGCTCCGATCGGGATCGTAAATTTGACCTTGGAGTGACCGAATCGCATGCCGTAAACCACTGGCACCTTAAGATGGGAAAGCCTCTCTTTCAACATTCGCTCCATGCTGAAATTGATATTCATCCGACTGCGGCGACTCTTACCCGGTCTGCACTCAACACATTCGCCGACAATCACACCCGCGACTTTGTCGAACTTACCGGCGAGCAATAACTGGGTGACCATCATATCCACGGCATGGGGCTCTTCCCCCACGTCTTCGAAGAAGAAAATCTTGCCATCGGTATTAATCTCCCAGGGAGTGCCCATCAGCTGCCGGATTAGAGTAAGACAGCCACCAGTAAGAGGGGCTTCAGCCTCACCCGGACTGAACACCATTCTGTAAGGCGGGTATGAGGGCGCGTAATCATCCTGTTTATCCGGATCTTTTATGGTGCCGATCGGAGTCTTGTCGAAGAGCGCTCTCTTGAAGTTTTCGAATGTATACTCGCTGTCAAAAAATGATCCGGCAGTGGGACCGTGAAAAGTCACCATTCCAGTCTCTTGATGAATCGGTATCAACAAGCCGGTGATGTCGCTGAAGCCGATCAAAATTTTGGGATTCTTTCTTATCAGATCAAAATTTAAATCCGATAACAATCTGACACTACCATTACCACCACGAACCGGGAATACGGCTTTCACCTCTTCGTCCGCCCACATCCGGTGAAAGTCCTCTAGGCGAGCCGCATCCACTCCGGCCAGATCGCCATGGTGCTCATTGAGATGCTCGCCCAGCTTCCACTTCAAACCAAGCTTTTTAAGCCAGCGAAAGGTGAACTCAATCTGTCCATCTTCAAACATCGGAGAGGATGGTGCCACTATACCGACCGTGTCACCAGGGGATAACTTCTCCGGTAGGATCAAATTAAATGCCTTTGACATTTAGGATTCAGACGCCTGCAAAAAGTATTGCTCACAATTAATATTTTTAACAGGATAGCAAAAAGCCCGATTAGTCAAAAGCCTGTCGCTGAGGAATTTCCTCTTATAGATCTACATATATGATTGAAAACCGTCTATAATTCTCAACTTGGCCTGATTGAGAAATTTACCAGCGAGTTCCCATGCTTAAAACTGAGTCTGTTTCATCCCCGGACGATACCTTGAAAGATAGATATACGGAAGCTCAGGTAGCCTGGCGCGACAAAGCGCAGGAGTTTGCCGACCGCCTGAGCCTGGAGGATGTCATAGCATCCGACAGAGACAATCAATTCAGAAGAGATTTATTCGAAGCGGCCTGCCAAGAAGGTTTTGGTGCCATCCCCTTCCCGGATACTTATGGCGGCTCCGGCGCCGACTACATAAGCTCCTGCCTGGTCAACGAAGTATTCGCCAGGCGTTGCATGCCGGTTATGAGCTCCCTGGGTGTTCATCAACTATGTCAAGAACCGGTTTATCGATTCGGTACCGATGCGCAGAAAGACAAGTATCTGCCGGCGTCTTCTTCCGGTAAGTATCTGGCTGCTTTCGGACTTACCGAACCGGACGCAGGCTCCGACACTGCAGCATTGAAGACTTCCGCTAAGTTCGACGGAGAGAAGTATATCCTCAATGGGGCGAAAACCTGGATTACCAGCGGCGCTTCCGCAGACTATTACATAGTCATGGCGAGGATCATTGGAGATGCCCATAAACCGATGCCCGGAGACCCGGCCAAAAGAGATCATGGCATTACCTCATTTATCGTAGAGCGTGATTTCCCCGGATTTCAGATCGGGCAGAAGTTCGACATGCTGGGCATGCGCGGCTATTCAACCTGCGAACTTGTATTCGATGACTGTGTAGTTCCCGTGGAAAATATGTTGGGGGAACCGGGTGAAGGCAGAAAGGTAGCCCTTTCCGCCCTGGCCAAAGGAAGAATAACCATCGCCGCCCAGGCCACTGGGTGGGCCCAAGGCAGCCTGGATGCCCTTGTAAAGGTATTAAAACGTCGCTATCAAGAACATTTAATCGATGAGAGTTTAAACGGAGCTGCCGTCACCGTTGGTGATCTAGCCATTACTGTGGAGACTGCCCGGGTGCTCACCTATCAGGCAGCCGCCTCGGTGGACAGGGGAGCAGCCGATGTAAC
>JAUIJG010000527.1 GCA_030431355.1 bacterium | reverse complement strand
TGAATATGCAGGATCACGCATCGGCAAAGATCTATTTGTCGGTAAGGGCAAGCCGACAAGACGAGCATACGGATTCGATGAGATTTCTCTGGTTCCCGGCTCCGAAACCCTGGATCCGGAACTCTGTGATATTTCAACCACCCTTGGAGGCCATAAACTAGAGGTCCCCATCCTGGCATCGGCCATGGACGGTGTTGTAGATGTGAAAGTAGCCGGCATTTTTGGAAAGCTGGGCGGACTGGCTGTGCTTAATCTTCAAGGGATTCACACCCGCTACGAAAATACCGAAGATGCCTATAACGAGATAACCTCCTGTGACAAAGAATCTTTCGTCACGGTTATGCAAAAAATTTATTCCAAACCGATGAACGAAGCTCTTATCGGTAAAAGAGTCGAGGAGATAAAAGCCAAGGGTGTAGCCGCTGCGGTATCAATCACTCCTAATATGGCCGAGAAATACGGACCAATCGCTAAAGAAGCCGGTCTCGATATAGTTTTCGTGCAGTCCACCGTCACAGGAATTGAACACCGCTCCCAGTCCGGTGACCCCAGTCTCAATCTGGAAAAGTATTGCAAATCCATAGGTCTTCCGGTGGTGGTAGGCAACTGTGTCGCTTACCGAACTGCCCTTGAGCTAATGGAGACCGGGGTGGCAGGCATTCTTGTTGGAGTAGGTCCGGGCGCTGCCTGTACCTCCAGAGGAGTGCTGGGCATAGGTGTTCCGATGGCGACAGCAATAGCGGACTGCTTCGCGGCTGCCCAGACCTACGCCGACAGAATAAAAGGACAGGCGCCTCTGATTATTGCCGATGGTGGCATGGTTACATCCGGCGATATTTGCAAAGCCATTGCCTGTGGTGCCGACGCCGTAATGATAGGCTCCCCCCTGGCCAGGGCCAAGGAAGCGCCCGGCAGAGGATTCCACTGGGGCATGGCTACTCCGAGTCCTGTTCTTCCCAGGGGAACAAGAATCAACGTGGGGACCACAGTCGCCCTCGAAAAAATCATAAACGGACCAGCCGATGTGGATGATGGCACCCAGAACCTGACCGGTGCTCTTAAAACCAGCATGGGCACTCTTGGCGCTCCGGATCTGGAAGCGATGAAGGATGTGGAAGTTATAATCGCGCCATCAATTCTCACCGAAGGCAAGGTCTATCAGTCCGCCCAGAACCTGGGTATGGGCAGACTTTAAAGGGGATTCCTTTTCGGTGAAGGTTCTAATCAGCACCGGCATAATTCTATCTTTCGCCCTGGTCTGGCTGGCCTCCGTTACAAGACCGGCTTTAGCTGAGGAGAATAAAGAGAAGCATGCCCAGGCTCAAGTAAGGAAGGAACTCTGGGAAAGAGTAAGTATTGTCTATCCACGCTTCAATCATCCCAGAGTAAGCGACAATACCCTGAGGATTGTAAGAACCACCCTGAAAAATCTGCCGGCTCATATTTATAAAGTGCTCAATGAAGGTGGAGCCACGGTCTATGTCGGAACAAACCCCCTTGATCAGTTCCCGGATTCTCTCAAAGTAGTGCATCCGGCCGACAAACATCTTTTCTGCAATGAGCCTGGAAGAACCTACGAAAAAAAAATGTACATATGGGAGAGAGCGCTTGCTAATCCTGGTCACAAAGAGGTGGGCGGCGTCAGAACCGATAAAGACATAAGGCTAGCCACCCTGATGCAATGTGCCCATGCTCTGGACCACTGCCTGGAAGGTCTGTCAAAGAACAAAAGTTTTTTGACCATGTACAAACAGGACATCGAATCAATGTCTCCGAGACTCAGAGCGGAGCTATCTCTTTTCACAAGTGCTCGCCCGGACGCGCCCATGGAGACTTTTGGTGAAATCTTGCTTCTTTTAACCGGAGCCGAAACCCCTTTGATGGAGAAAATAAGAACTGGATTCCCGCGATCCAGAATGTGGGTGAACTCCACAATTAAGAGAATCAAGCCTACAGTTAACTAAGCGGTCCAGGGTGGAATAACGCAAGCAGCTGTAATGAGAGGAAGAACTTTTGAAACGACTCCTCTTCACCCCCTTTGTTGCTGCCCTTGTTTTAAGCAACCTAAATGCAAACGCTGAGACGACCCGGGACTTTTATCAAGCTTATAAGCAAGGAAATTATAAGCAGGCAGTAAAAATTGCAAGAAGAAATCTTATTAGAACACCCGGAAACGTCAATCTCAGATACTACCTGGCGGATTCTTACTCCCGGCTGGGTAACAAGACAGCGGCCATAGAGCAGCTTCAGCTTTGTATAAAGCATGGCGGCAGAACAAATGTGGCTGTCCTGGCCAGGAAAAGAATAGAGACTCTCACCGGTGACAAATCAAAAAACAAAAATTTTGCCCATCTGGAAAAACAGATAGAGACAAGACGGAAAGAGATACTTAAAGAACTGGAGGCGAAAAAGAAAGTAGCTGCCGGGAAATTTGATTTACGAGTGAAGAAGATACAGCAAGATCAATCTCTTTCCGAGAGTGCCAGAGAAAGGAGGTTAACCAGGGCCTTCGAAGACTATAAAAAGGAAGAGCAAGAGCTAACGGACACTTTTCAAAGAAGAGCAGACCAGCTTGCTTCCCAGAAAGAGAATGTTAGTAGAGCAGCCGGGTCAAAGGGATCAGTTCGTGTAGTTCCTAAATTAAGCGACCTGAGAACCAGGAATTATGAGAACTTGGGCAACCAGTCCGACCTGGAGGATATTCCTGATGAGCAACCACTAAAGGCTAAGCAGAACCGATTGAAACTGAAAGGACCTGAGCAAGGGAAGCCATAACATGAGAAGTAGAAAGACCTTGCCCCGGAGCCTGAGCCTTCCATTCTTGCTGTGTTCACTCTTTCTTCCATACGGAGCAGAGGCAGAGCAACCATCAAAAATCACACTCACCGGCAAGGTAGATATGCTGGCCAGCTATTGTGTCGGCTCCGGCGTGAAACTGGAAAGTCGACAATTACCAACGGTGGTTCTATCCGTAAGGAAAGGTTCTCCAGCTTTCTACGCCGGAGTCGCAAAAGGCGATAGGGTTCTGAATGGCTCTATCGAGGGTAATCGCTTCCATTTATGGATAAAACGAGGAGAAAAAACATATCTGGTAAAACTCAGAGCCAAAAAAGGAGAAGAGAATCAGAAACTGAAAGCCGGAACGAAAAGAATAAAGCTATCAGCCAGAGAGCTCAGTCG
>JAUIJG010000526.1 GCA_030431355.1 bacterium | reverse complement strand
ATAAGAACGCCGGATCGTGCCCCTCGCCCGGTGGCGACCATTACAGACATAGGGGTAGCCAGACCCAGGGCGCAGGGACAGGCGATTATCAATACCGCCACCGCATTTAATATCGCATAAGCATACTGAGGTGCAGGACCGAGCCAGGACCAGATCACAAATGTCAAAAATGAAGCCGCCAGAACAGCTGGGACAAAGTATCCTGCGACCCGGTCGGCGAGGCTCTGAATCGGAGCCCGGCTTCTTTGAGCGGCGCCGACCATTTCAACGATACGAGATAGAACTGTATCGCTTCCCACGCCTTCGGCAATCATCAACAATGATCCGGTACCGTTGATGGTTCCACCGATCAGTCTATCCCCCTCAGTCTTCTCCACGGGAACAGGCTCTCCGGTTACCATAGACTCGTCCACATTGCTCTTTCCATCAAGGACGACACCATCCACCGGAACCTTCTCACCGGGACGTATTCGCAGCCTGTCTTCTACTTTAACTTCCTCTACCTTCACCTCTCTCTCTTCACCCGATTCTTCCACAAGACGAGCGCTATCGGGAGAGAGCGCCAACAAAGCCCTGAGAGCTTCACCGGTTTTGTTTCTTGCCCTCAGCTCCAGAACCTGACCCAGAAGCACCAGAGAGACAATAACGGAAGCGGATTCAAAATAAATATGAGGTCCACGGGTGTCTCCGCCGAATTGGGTCGGGAAAGCTCCAGGGAGAAGCATAGCCAGGGAACTATAACAATAGGCGACACCAACTCCTATGGATATAAGGGTAAACATATTGAGAGCGCGATTTATAACCGACTGCCATCCCCTCTTAAAGAAGGGCGCGGCCGCATAGAAAACCACTGGAGTAGAAAGAGCAAACTGGAGCCAGCGAGCCAGTTCATTGGAGCCGAGGAGATCTTTGACGCTTACCCCAGGGAGCATGTCACCCATGGAAATCAGAAAAACCGGAACGGAAAAACCGAGACTGACCCAGAAACGGCGCTGCATATCATCTAATTCGCTGGTGTCTTCCTCCGCGCTTACTGTCAGAGGCTCCAGAGCCATTCCGCAGATTGGACAACTTCCCGGCCCCACCTGCTCTATCTCAGGGTGCATAGGGCAGGTATAGGTAGCTAACAAATCAACTTTCTTTTCTGCCTTTTTTCTCTCTCCGGATGAGCCGAGATAATCTTCAGGAGAAGCCTCAAACTTCTCCAGGCACTTCAAATTGCAAAAATAATAGGTGACGCCACCATACTCACTCTTTCCAGCAGCCTTATGAGAATCGACGGTCATGCCGCAAACCGGATCGATGTTCTTCGATGCTTCTACCTCTTCGTGACAGCAATCATGACCCATATCAGCTATCACCAGCCTTCTTCCAGGAGTCTCTCACCTTCAACAGTTGAGAAACAATGCTGATGGCAATTTCCTGGGGATGATTGCTGCCGATATCCAGACCCATAGGACACTTAAATACCTCTGCCAGACCTGAATCCAATCCGGCTTCCACCACCTCTTTCCTCAACCTGGCAGCTTTGGCTCGACTTCCTATAACACCTAAATAAGGAAATCTCTCCGGCGAATATTGCTTCAGCACCTCCAGAAGTACCGGTGCGTCGGTGGCATGACCCATGGTCACCAGAACCACGAAAGTACCATCCACCAGTTCACCTACCTGGGAAGGCATATCTTTGACGAGCTGAATCCTCAGACGAGGCGATTCTGGCAATCTGGCCAACCAGTCCTCCCTGGTGTCGAAACAATCTATTCTGCAATCCAGGCGGCTCAGCATAGTAACCAGGGCGTTACCCACATGGCCTGCGCCAAAAACAGCCACACGCCAGTCGCCTCGATTATGGGCTTCAAAATAGACTTTTACCGAACCACCGCAGGTCATACCGATATCTTTGCTAAGACTCCATTGAAAGAGACGAGTATCAACTCCGGAAGGCGAGTCCACTCGCTCTTTTAACATAGCGAGAGCTTCATCTATGGCTCGTTTCTCCACCCGGCCGCCACCGATAGTTCCCCAGTACCAGCCGGCTTCGGTCACCAACATCCGGGAGCCTGCGTTTTGAGG
This sequence comes from bacterium, assembly GCA_030431355.1. The sequence continues at coordinate 1,134 of JAUIJG010000526.1, read as the reverse complement.
AACACTGCCGGTGGTTTCAATCACGGTGACGATTACAAAAGGCACGCCCGTGTTCATGAGACCGGTAACTTTCTCTAAAAAGCTGAACAAATCCCCTACTTCCTGCGCCCCGACTTGCTTGTCGAGGAAGAGACATCCCTGACTCTAGCTCCGGTTGTCGCCCTTGCCACCGAGACACTCTGGGTTCTTAATTTACCATGCTTGACCACGGGTACAGGCATACCGGCCGCATTGTAAACCACCTCCAGCTCTGCTTCGGTTGGCTTTCCATCGCCCCTCCAGACAGAACCTTTTCCATTTTTCTCCTGCCCTTTATGCTCTTCGTAGGAGCTTATTCTGTTCAGGATCTCCTCTCCCGTGGCGGGGGCATTGAGACAGGGAAGCAGATCACCCGAAAGATAGGACAGGGCGTTCTTGATAGCGGTCCAAACCGAAATACTGAGGAGAAGCGGCGGCTCTCCCACAGCCTTTGTTCCTCTCACGTTCGGAGTATTGAAATTGTCTATGGTGTCGCAATTCAGCACTTCCGGCATGTCGTATATGCCGGGAATTTTATAGGTGGTCGGACTGTGGTTCAACAGATCACCCCGGTCCGTATAGCGCAACTCTTCGTTCGTAAGCCAACCCATTCCCTGGACAAAGCCACCGATAATCTGCCCTCTATTGATACCAGGATTGATGGCACGTCCCGCGTCCATTAAGATATCGCTTCGCAAGACCTTCATCTCTCCGGTGAAGCGATCGATCTCAACCTCTGAAACGGCAGCCCCCATCGTGAAATAAAGGAAGGGACAGCCTTTACCGAGCTGCCAGTCAAAATCAATCCCTCGGGTAGCATAGAATCCACGCTCTCCCAGGCTGACTCTCTCCCGGTAGGACATTCCGACAAGATCTACAAAGCTGATTTTACAATCCGGTCTTCGTCTATCAAAGACCATTCCCTCTTCAAAAACCACATGCTCAGGGTAAGCACCTATTCCTGTCTGGGTAAGAGCAAAGTGACGGGCCGCCACCTCCGCCATTCTCTCTTTGATTTTCGCGCAGGCGTTGACTGCGGCACTACCGTTTAAGTCCGTGGCCGCTGAAGCAGCGGTGGCGGATGTGTTGTTGTTCTTCTCTGTGGAGGTAGCCATG
>JAUIJG010000525.1 GCA_030431355.1 bacterium | reverse complement strand
TGCCAGGTTTTTATGTCATTGTCCGTGTAGCCGACAACGGTCGGTTTTCCCTTTGTGCCCGAAGAGGCATGCAGTCTCCTGACATTGTTTATCGGTTCTGCGAAAAGTCCAAACGGGTAGTTGTCTCTTAAATCCGTCTTTTTCGTCACCGGCAAGTGAGCCAGGTCTTTCAAGCTTTTGAAATTATCAAGATTGACCCCGGCGGCTTTGAATCTCTCTTGATAGAACGGGACCTTCTCGTTCACAGTTTTCAAAATCTTTTGTAAGCGCTTGAGCTGGAGGGCTTCCAGCTCTTCTCTTGATTGGCATTCCGCCTTCTTGTTCCAAATAAAATTGGCTTCTTTCGTAGTAACCAAGACCAAAGACCTGCTTGTTTGCTAAATCAGTCTGTGATCATAACCTTTATTCTTAGTTTGAAGCTCAACCCTAATCAAGGTTCAATATTTGATGGATTTACTCATTAGTTTTGGGTTGTAAAGTCCTGGGTGAACCATTATCTGGTTTTTAATCTTCTTTGTTTTGCTTGGTTTTGCGAGGGTTCCACTTGTCGTTGTCATATCTCGGTCTGTAATTCTCAAGGGCTATCTCGCTTCCTTTTGCGTCTACAAGAACCGGCTCAGTTATTGCCACGTGATAGACGGTCCATTTTTTCAACTGTCCTCGCCGAACCACATGCAGCCTCAGATTGGCTCTTTTCAGCCGGGGTAATTTTGATTCTATCTCTTCCTGGGAGAGGCTTGAGCCGTCGTCCCTGTTTACCTTGCCCGGGTCCCTGGGATGCAGATAGAGCACACCCTCTTCCCCAAGGGTCTCTCTGATCATATTTTCCAGGGGCGCATACACGTAATTCTCATCTTTTGTCTCTTTCTCATTATCTTTGGAGGCTTCGTCCCCTATTGTTTTGTCGGGGTTGTACTTAATCCCTTTGCTGGCTTCAGGTCTTTCAATCGCTCCTTTGGAGAGAGACGGTCTCAGTCTCAGGGTGAATCCTTTCCAGGCTTCCCTGTCAGGGTCTTTCAAGAATGTTTCAAAGTCTGATTCGGTCATGTCTTTGCCGTAGGCCATAAAAACCGGGAGAAAGAGGGGCTGGTATTTCCGGTCGAATTTTAAGTCTACGTCGATGACAACATCTTCCGGCGATTGCCAGGGCACCGAGCCTTTTTTGGCTTCATCGCTGGCTTCTATTGACTTGGCTTTGCCCAGCGAATATTGAAAGTCATGACCGGTCATGAAAGCGAGGTTGGGTTCCTGGGAAGAAGAATAAACCAGGTAAGAGACCCAGCCTCCTTTGGCTGGACAGCGGCAGGCGTTGCCACCAAATTGATTTACCGCTTCTTGATATTTGCCATCTTTGACAGAGTTTATAAATGCCCGGGCCGTCTCCGCCGGATCGGCGCCCAGGTTGTCCTGCACAAAGACAGCCAGGACTATGCCGAGGGCCATGAACATCAAGAGGGGGTAAAGGAATCTCATAAGTAGTATTCTAACGAGAAATTTTCATTGTGTGGGTACTATTCAAAACTGCGCCCGCTATGCTAATTCTAGGCGGAATTCTAACTGAGAGCAGGTTAAGAAATTGATTGAAACACTGTCGCTAAATTTACTAATTGGATTCTTCGTACTGGTACTTGGGCTTTTGTCCTGGCGACTTTTCAGGGACAAGGAGATAAAAGAGTTATCCTTTGAAGGAGCGGCTCAAAGTCTCAAAGTTCATTCCTGTTTCCTAGTTCCACTTCTTTTGCTTTTTGGAATCGCCCATTTTCTAGGATTGAGTCTGGCCGGAGGAGCATTGTTTCTTCTGGCTGGATTTGCCATACCGCTACTTGTCTCCCTGACCGGATTGTCTTCTGAGACCAGGGCTCTTCTCATCCTTCTCTTAACGGTTTCAATAACCCTCTTTGTTCCGGAAGAGGGCTATCGGGTCAACTTTGCTGCCCTGATTGCCGGTCTGGTGAGCTGGAAATCCGTTGACTTCCTTTTGATCAGTAAGGAGGCCAAAGGCGCTCTTGCCGACTTTCTTCCTTCCTTCTTGTGGTTGGTGGGCATTTATTGGACTAAAACCGTCGATACAGCTACCTGGCTACCCATGCACCAGAAGCTTATTCTGGGAGTTCTCTGTGTTTCGATTTTGATGCGCTGGATACAGGGTATGTATCTGTCCAACGATAAGCTCTACTTCAAACGAATCAGTCTGGCTGTTACCGGTTCCTTGTTTCTCCTTATCTATATCAATCAGTTTATTGTCTCCCTCGATTTAGGAAAAATGGCAGTTATAGCCGGAGCTGGATTCTTTCTTGCTTATTTATTCGATGCCATGGAGAAGACCTGTGACCCCGGAAAGAGAGTCCTGTCTGATTTGAAGAAGGTAGTCTTTGTAGGAATATTCACCCTTTTGATCAGTAGACTGTTCGGCATGCTTGGTCTGGTTGTACTGGCTATCTCTATGCTGGTCTCCACCACATCCGGTGTCGCTTTGCTGGCTGCCGCTTTCTGGGCTGGTAGGGTGTTTGCTCAATCTTTCATTTTCGAGTTCAATAGCAACATGACCGGTATAAATATCATGCACCCCTATGCCGGTGCGGCTCTTTTCGCCGGTTTCTTTCTCAGCATGGCGCTCAGTCTTTTGATTCGTCACTCAGATCGAATGATGTCCACCATTTTATTTTTTACCGCAACTGTTCTGGCGCCCGTGGCATCTATCTACTTCCTTCATGCTGAGCCTACAGCCAGTCTGCTCTACGCCGCGCTGGTATCAAGCACTTTGTTTGCGATCATGGCACCATCAATTTATCAGGGCTCGGCCGAGGAGGAAGATTCGCATAAACAGTCTGCTCTGGTGCTTATTCCAGGGCAACTACTGGCATACGCTATTCTATCGAATGAACTGATTTCCAAAGGCAATACGGCGAACATCCAGGAGCGCATGATCGCTCTGGCTGTGATAACCCTGATAGCAGCTCTGGTACTCTGGCTGGCTTACACTGTGGGCAGTGTCAAGAAGCCGCTGGACGAAGAAGCAAGCGCTTAGGCTTTTAGTTCAGTTCTTTATAAATTGAGTGGTACTACAATTTGTAAGTATCCGAGGACACCAGGCTGGTCCTTCCCGCTTGCTTTCTGTAGATAGAGACTTTGAGTTGATCTCCGGAGCGCTCCAGGAGGCCGCTAAATACTTTTGCCGGTTTCTCTTCACCGACTGCGCCAAGTTTGCC
>JAUIJG010000524.1 GCA_030431355.1 bacterium | reverse complement strand
GCCGTATATCTCGGCACGACCAAAAACTCAACCGGATCGATGCGCATTACTTTTAAGGCGTCAATCTGTTCGGTGATCATCATGGTGGTGATTTCAGCCGCAATGGAAGAGCCGACCCGGCCTGCCACAGTTATTCCGGCTGTGATAGGTCCAATCTCTCTGACCAGCGCCAGGGAGACCACACCGCCTATGGCTGTATCGGCTCCAAAATTAACCAGCTCTCTGGAAATTTGCAGGGACATGGCAAACCCCACAAAGAGAGCTGTTATGCCTACAACCACGAAACTTTTCACGCCGATCATATAAGCCTGTCGAAAAGTCTCTTGAACGTTGATTCTTCCCCGAACCATAAAAGATATGGTTTGGAAGAGGAGGATTATCACCTGGCCTATAAGCTCCAGACCAATTCCGAACTGTTCTTCGATGAAGCCGAGCCCAGGTAAACCCTTATGGATTTTGCCGCTGTTTTTGGAATTTTCTGGAGTTGCCGATGTCATATCGACATTTTAAGAGTATTGGCAGGCATTTCCATGAGCAGAATGAAAGAATTTTATGTTTGGCCTTCCGATCCCATATACAGGGGAGATAAGAAAGGGTTTTAGAAATATTACCTGCCTATCCGGTTGTCAAAAGGAGTCGGACTTTTCTTTCAGATGTTTCTAGAGGCTGAGAGCAGAAAATCGCTTCAGGGCTCTATCTAATTTTTCAATCTGGGTTTCAATCTTGGCTATGTCTTTTAGAGAAGCAGTTCCTCTCATGAGTTCAAGTTGCTCTTCGAGTCGCTTTTTCATTTTCATCAGATTTTTTCGGGTGAGGTTGCTCTGATCGCTTTGCCTCACAGCTTGAAACTGTCTTTTCCTCATATTTTCGAGAGATAGTTGTCGTCTCTTTTTCTTTAGTTCTTCCGCTTCTTTAGCCGCCCGTGCAGCAGGAATCAATCCATCCACGGGTAGAGGTCTTCTATCGTTTACCAGGACAAGTGCTTTTGCTACTTCGCTGGTGCTATAGCCTTTAAGGTCTTTACCGGTCTTTTTCCCTTCCAGTTTTTCTTTGATGCGGTCATATTCTTTTTCACTGTTGCTCTTGTGAAATTGGTCCATGAAGGCAAAGGCACCGCCGAGACCAAGCAGCATCAAAGGGTTGCAGAAGAGAACCGAAGTCAGGGCCATCTGATTTCTGGCGCCCATTCTCTTGGTCTCGATAAAGTGTTTGTACTCCACCATTTGACCGTTGTCGTCCCTGGTCAACAGTTTGCCCCAGCTATTTCTGGTGACAAAGTTACCTTTTGAGTCTCTTTGCCAGTTGATCCCGATATCTGAAACAGACAGCTTTTTAGAGGCGTTCGGATCTCTTAATTCAGAAGGGCTGGTGATCGGTTTTTCCTGTGCCTTTTCGATGAGATTGGCACTGGTTGTGTCTTTTGAAATATTCTGACTGGAGAGATGATCGCGCTCAGGCGATCTCCACTGTGATAATGATTCTTCGCCGGTCTGGCCGGGTGCTTTGTTCCGGTTTCCAGAGGACTCTCTTGTAATATCAGGTTGAGCATCAAATGCTTGCATGATAATCCCGCTTTCCATTCGCCAATTGCAACTTTTGATATTAGATTAGGATTCTCCGGGGATAATGTCGATGGGGAAAATACCACTGCATGCAAGGATCATGGATATTGTTGCTTCTTGTTCTGGTTTGTCCGATCAATAGCGATCATATATATGGGAATTCAAATCAACAGGGTCATGATTTATGAATCTTTGGCGGAGTTCAAACTGTTCATCTCGTATGGAGGTTTTATTCGCTTGCATATACTATAACGTACAGTATAATTTGTTCGAAAAAATTGCTCGGCAAACAGGGTCATCCGGTTAAGGAGTTCCATGTAAGCCGAGCAACTGTAAGAAACGAAGTTGTTCAATTAGCCGCCGATGACCAGAGCTTCAATCACTCCGGAGTCAGCCAGCTTGGCAGCGATGACGCGATGGCGACCATCTTCAATATTGTAGCCACCGTCGACACGATGCCGAAGAACAACGCGCACCATCTCCTTACCGCATTCGATGTCCTGCCGCATCTCCTCAATCTGACCGTGGTCGCGCTCCATGAGCTTGCGCCAGGTAGAATCGGAAACGTAGATTTCATCGAGGGGAACGAAAACGGTGCTCTCATAGCCCCAGACCTTGCGGTTGGAGCGACGCTTGTAGGACTTGCCCATGATGCCTCCGTAAGGAGAGGCTTCCGGGTCAAGCGACAAAAGAAGGACCAGCCGCAGGAAAATTTACCTACCGCTGGGAGCACACCTGAAGTGGTGCACAATTTTTTGCTTGAGCCGGAGCCCCTACCTTAGGTGAATCATGGTTGCCTCCTTTACTCGTTTCATAGTAGTTACCTTGGGTTTGGTTTGACGTGGTTGAGGAAGGAGCAAGAGCGTTAGCCCTCGCTCCTTCCACGATAAACTTGCGAAGAGAAGTTTCGACGCTTAGTAGCGCTTCACTTCGTCCCGCTTCTTCTCCTCGGCTTCGCGCTCCAGGCGACGGCTCCGCTGGATGTGGTAGTGATACCCAGCCATGAGAACACCGACGATGAGCAGCGCGATGATGATGGAGATGCCGAGCGGCGAGTTGGTGATGTCCACCTGACCGGGACCCTGAGCCTGGTCGGAACCAGTGCCTTCGAACGGATCCGGCGCCTTGGTCTGGAGGTAGTCGATGGCGGCGTCGAGCTGCTCATCATACTTCGCACCAGAGTGACGCTCGACCACGATGTGGGGTTCGATACCCCTGCCGGAAAGGTTGTAACCCGACGGAGTCAGGTAATCCAGCGACGTGATCGACAGCCGACCACCGGGAGGAATGTTCGACACGATCATGCCGACACCCTTGCCCCAGGTGGTGGTACCCATGACGGTGGCACGCCCGTTGTCCTTCAGAGCACCGGTGAGGATTTCCGAAGCACTGGCGCTGCTGCCATCCACCAGGACCACCATGGGAATCCGGTAGTAGTCCTTGACCGCTGCCACGAGATGCGCAGGCTGGTCGGCGAATTCATGCTCGAAGGGAGCGATGATGTTCACGACCTCTTCTGAGACCTGCCGCTCTTTGCGAGTGACGGTCGAGAAGATTTTGCCTTCTTTGATGAAGACTTCCACGATCTTCTTGGCCAGGTCCACGCGTCCACCGGGGTTGCCTCGCAGGTCCAGAATGAGACCGTTGAGGT
>JAUIJG010000523.1 GCA_030431355.1 bacterium | reverse complement strand
CCGTGGCCGGAGTAAGTTCGTTGGGAGAGAAATTGTCTATCTCTTTGTCGGAAAGGGGTTCGTCCACCGCCCTTCCCTGGCATACACTTATTGTTGTTTTCTCGCCGTCTTCAGCCATTACAACGTTTATCTCTAAATCTTCCTTGTGGCCGGACATGTTTATCATACGCGGGAGCTTCTCCGTGGCGTCAATGGTCCAACCGTCTGACTGCAGCTTTTCCTGGTACCAGCCGGTTACTTTCTCCAGGGTTTCGGCTGTGGACATGGAGAGGAATCGGGCCTGCTCTCCTTCATCGTCATGGGCGTTAGTCGCGCCTGCTACAGTGGCTTCCGGATAAACAAAGGGTCTCAGCTCTTTAGGTAAGTCTTCCGCGCCCTCGCTGAAAGTGTGAGTCATGCCGGAAGATTTAAAGGTGACTTGCTTTTCGTTTCCGCACCCGGAGATGAGGAGCGTCACTCCCAGTGGTATCGTCAATAGTGCTATTAATCCAGGTAATGTTTTCATGGTCTGTTTTCTTTTTTGAGATTTTGCGGAATGAAGTAAGAACGGGCAGGGGAGAAATCAAGAATACAATTTTGAGAACTACCGCTCAATTCTATCAAAGGCTGTCAATGTTTGAGTCATCCGTCCACTCTTCCCATCATGTTTTCTCCTATTAGATTTATTGTCAGGATAGTTATTGATATCAATAGAGCAGGAATCAAGGGTGCCCACCAGTTGCCGTAAAAGAGATCGGTCTGGGCCTGTCGCAGCATTTCCCCCCAACTGGGAGTACCCGGTCCGGCTCCGAGACCAAGAAAACCTAAACCGGCTTCCATGACCACAGCATCGGAGATCAATAATGAGGTTTGAATCAGGATAATACTACGTGCATTGGGGATGAGGTGCCGTCTCAAAAGCCATGTTTTGCCCGCTCCCAGGGACAGGGCTGCTTCGATATACTCTTCGGACCGTATAGAGGCTATCTTGCTATATGCGATCCTTGCCGCCTCGAGCCAGGATGTGGAAGCGATTACAAGAATTATTGATATTACTGGCAAGATGCCTAAAGAAGATTTGCTTGCTCCGAGCAAATCCAGGACGGATTGAGGAAGGACGTTTATAAAGTCCGGTCTGTTTATCAGGGCAGACAATGCGAGGAGGAGAATTAGAGAAGGAATCGCGAGAAGAGCATCTACAGTTCTCATCATTAGATTACTTATCAAAGGACTCACGATAGCGGCAATGGCGCCCCAGAAGGTTCCGAAACAAACAGCTATTAGTGCTGCCAGGAGTCCTATTGCTAAAGAGTTACGGGCTCCTATACAAGCCATGACAAAGATATCTCTGCCCAGGCTGTCTGTTCCAAGAATATGTTCATTAAAAAATGGATATCTATTAATCTGACTGAGATCTGTCAGCGGCTGGGTGGAAGTCATGCAAAAAAAATGTCCAAAGAGAGCGAGCGAAAGAAGGATGCTCGAAAGAATGAGAATCATCCTGGGACCGGATGAATGGGAGGCGGTTGAACCGAGGTTATGACTCTTTCTCGGTTTCATTGATGAGCCTTTGGTTGTGGACATCTTTCTTTCTTTCGCTTGATTGATTGCTTGCTTGCCTATCTACCTACTTACTTACTTACTTGCTTAATTACGAAAGTGTTAGCGGGATACCGAACGGGGCGCATCAGCACCTTCAAACGCTTCGCTAGTACCTGTGGATTTTTGTGAGTTCAACAGATTCGAACTTTGTCGCGGATCTATCATCGGAGTAATTATGTCTGCCAGTAGATTGGCGAGAATCACCATGGAGCCATAAATCATCACAATACAGGTCATTACCGGATAGTTTCTTCCGAAAGTGGCGTCAACCGCAAGTCTTCCCGTGCCAGGCCAACCGAATATTGTCTCAATCAGAACCGAGCCGCCTATCAATGCTGGCAGCGATAATGCTAGTAGGTTGATTACTGGTGGCAGACAGTTCTTGCAGACATGAAAAAGCAGGACTTTCCATTGCGGCAGTCCTTTCGCCACTGCCGTAGTCACATAGCTCTTGTTGATCTCATCCAGAGCCAGAGCCCTTATGAATAGAGCTATCTTCGCGCTCTTTCCAATTGCCAGGGAGATAGCCGGGAGGAGCACAAAGGGGATAAGAGAGAGAATGTTCATGCTGCCGGAGGGCTCAAGGCTCTTGAAAATGGGAATTGACCGGAGAGGATCTAAATATGTAGCTAAAAAAATCACAGCCAGACCGGCTAAAAATGATGGAATCGAGTATATGAATAGCGTCAGGGATATGAATGTGGTTTCCAGAAATTTCAGCCCTCTTCTGATTATCATCAGAGTCAAACCCCAGAAAATCCCCAGGCTGAAACTGAGAAAGATTGCTGCTCCGGTGAGCAAAATTGTTGCTGGAAAACGTTCGGTTATCACTTCTAAGACCGGTCTATTGTCCTGGTACGATCTCCCTAGCTCGCCTTTGCCAAACCATCCTAGAAGCCAACGGGAATATTGAATCGGAATCGGGTCGTCAAGACCGAATTCTTTACGGAGATACTTCAGCTGTTCTCGGGAAATATCTCGCGTGGATTCTCCGATTAGGGCTTCCACAGGGTCCCCAGGAAGAGCTCTGACCATAGTAAATGAGACTATTGAAAGTATAAGCAGGAGCGGGACTGCTTCTATTACTCTCGATCTAATGATTTGAAACATGGTCTGTTGCGTTGATGAGGTTGGGGATTGTCAGGAGATGAGATACTATCCAGGTAACGTCTTATGATACAGAAGCTATTCTCGTTGACAATCCATCCTCACAAGTCTTAGGATCTGAGAACCATAAGCTAGCGAGAGCTTGCATTTTGGTGTTTGTTCTGGCGGCATAGCCAAGTGGTAAGGCAGGGGTCTGCAAAATCCTTATCCCCAGTTCGAATCTGGGTGCCGCCTCATTTTCTTTCCTGGGGCATAGCCTGGAAGGCTTGCATCCTGGTTTGAGAATCGGGTTATAATTGAATACTCTTGGGCGGTTGGCGCAGTTGGTAGCGCATCACTTTGACATAGTGGGGGCCACTGGTTCGAATCCAGTACCGCCCAATTTTTTTGAATTTCTCGGTGGCGAGAATAAATAGATCAATAACTTTCAACAACTTTAAATAGTATTAAAAAAATTGATTTGAATTAGTAAACAGTGACGGATTAATTTCTTGATTTAATTTATCAAAATTTTAATAAATTTATAGA
>JAUIJG010000052.1 GCA_030431355.1 bacterium | reverse complement strand
AGACTCTGGGAAAGATCGCCATCATTAGTCATGATCAAGAGTCCTTCCGACTGCCGGTCAAGACGCCCTACCGGTTTCAGATGCCTTAAGTTCTCCGGCAAGATATCAAGAATTGTGCGCCGTCCCTGGGGATCATCGCAGGTGGTAATAACATCTTTCGGTTTGTGGACCACTATGTATTGATAAGCCCGAGATCTGAGAGGCTCTTCATCCACGAGGATCGCATCCATCTCAAGGTCGACGTCCAGACTGTAGTCTTCCACAATCACGCCGTTGACCCGGACCCTTCCTGCTTCGATTAACTGATCGGCTTTTCTCCGGGAGCAATACCCGGTGAGAGCCAGAGCTCTATTTATACGCATAGAAATATATTAATGGATCAGCGTAAACGGAGGGTTAATTGAGTTATCAGCTTGGCTTAAATAAGCTCCACTGAGCAAAGTCTACTAAATCTTAAAGGCTGCCTTCTTCTCTGCCGCTCACCGAAAAACATAAAGCTTCCATGGACCAGGGCATTAGCCACACCATATTTAGTATCAGTGCTGGTTTCGATTTCAGTTTCGGTCTCGAACTCAATCTATTCACCTGGACGAAATGGACTTTCGAATTGTTATGGCCCGAGCATCGAGAAGCTCTGCTTCGGTCAATCTCTTACTATCTCTTAGAAATTCCGCGTATCTCTCTAGGCAGACAGCTGTCTCCAGGTGCTCCGGACCAAAAGTCTGGTGAAAGAGCTGAAGCGCTTTCTTAAAATATTCAAGAGACTCTTCCGTCTTACTGCGCTTGGCCAGACACTGAGCCAATTCAAGATATGCTTTGGCCAAACTTCGTCGGTTACTGCCACCGATTTTTTCAGTGGTAGAAATAGCCTTTCGGTAGTAGAACTCGCTCTTTTCATAATCCTTTTCCCGGGCAAGACAGGCAGCATAGTTGAAATAGATAATTGCCATATGCGGGTGGCAGGATCCGAATTGCCCCTGGTAGATCCTCAAAGCATTGCCGAGATACTCTCTTGCCTTTCTATAATCCCCGGACTCGGATAGAACTTCAGCGAGGTTGATATAACAGAGTGCAGCATGGGTGCTCTGCTCACCATAAGTCTTTATTGCGATGTCTAGCGCTCTTTGATAATAGTCCCTGGCATTCGCAATCTGTTTTTTGTGAACGTTTAGCACGGCTAAATTATTTAGCATGCTAATCAATTCAGGACTGTCTTTTCCCATGGCCGCTTCATCTATACGAAGAGAACGCAAGTACAGAGGTTCGGCTTTTTCAATGAGTAGATTCCTGACATTGATCAGGTTGACGCGAATCTGCTTCTTTCCTGTCACCTGAAAATGCTCTCTTTGACGCAGTCGTGCCTCATCCATTGCTTCTGTCATATAGACATTGGCAAGACCGTTCAGGCACTGGGCCGCAAGATGGCTTGATTCGCCAAGACTGGCTTTCGCTACCGCCAGAGCTTCTTCCTGGGCTTTTTCAGACTTTCTATAGTTTCCTTTTTTTAAATAAATCTCTCCCAGACTATTCATGCACATCGCGTAGCGTGGGTCTTGCTTTCCATAACTATCCTTGATGGCATCTAGCACTTTGCTAAAGAGCCTCTCAGACTCATCGAGCCGACCTTGAGTCAGAAGAAGAAGAGCCATATCAGAAGAAGCACCGATTGCGGCTATAGATCCTTGGTCCTTGAGCTTTCCGGATGCTTGCATCGCCTGCCTCAGCCATGGCTCGGCCTCTTTGTATCGACCCTGCATGGCAAAAAGCGATCCGATGCTTGAGATTACTCCTACCAGTTTCGGACTGTCTTCTCCAAAAACTTTCTTGTAGATGGCAAGCTCTTTGCGATAGCAATCTAGAGCCTCTTTAAATCTGGAAAACCTGGTAAAATTTCGCCCCATGTACTCAAGGAACTCACCTTCCCAGACATTAGATTCTCCGTAGACACTTTTAACCATCCCGATAGCCTCTCTGCACAATTTATTTGATTCCGCATTCTTACCCAGAGCGGATTCAATAAAGGCAAGACGGTGCATGGCTTTTAAAAGCGGGACCAGATTCTTGCTTTGCTTATAACTCTCTCGGGCCTCGGCAAGGGCTTCAAGAGCCGGTGTCTCCTGACTGGCAATCCTATCTCCGATTACTCCTTTTGTAAGAACAGACTCATTTGACCATGCCCGGGCACAGAAAAACGAAGACAGGAAAATGAAAGAGAGAAATAAGGCCCAGACCAGACATCTCTTCATCGACACAAATTCACCCATGATTTAACGGCTCCTGTTCCACTAAAATCTATTCCTACTGCACAATAGCTCCGTCCCTGTAGTTGGTGTGAAAATAGTGAAATGTTATACCAGGATTCTTCCGGCTGAGAGCCTGAACATCCTGCCTGGTCAAAGAGGCTTCACCGTCCAGTTCAAAAACTGGTGTCAAATTGATTGTCTCAAGCCCGGTCTTCTCTATTATGCGCTGAACAAACCGGCGACTAAAGGAATTTCCTTTTATACTCAGATGCTGAACTTTTATCGTCAACAAAGGCTTCAGCTGCTCTTCATCAAAATGTAGCTCCCCGAGCTGGAGCTGGCGGAATTGAGAACCGACAGGAAGACCTTTCAAAAATCCTCTTTCCACGTCACTTCCGGAAAGCACCAGATCTTTTAACTCAAGTAGGTGCGACACTATATTTAATACTGCCGCAGGAAACGGCTTCAGTTTGTGATCCTCCGGAGAACGCGTCTTCTCTTCCAGGGAGCTCTTTTCCAGAGACAAACGCCTAAGCCGGGGCATTTTTTTAAGAGGCTCCAGAACATCGACGCCCACAAATGTACAGGTCTTGAAGTGCAACTCTTCCACCGTTTCCAGAGTGCTTAGCGCCGCAACCAATTCGCTATCAATCTTTCGAAGGGCGTGAAGCTCCAACCTTTGAAGCTTCATGCCCCGCAAAAGTTTGTAGTCGACCGGATTGCCCCTGGGAATTAAAAAGGTTAGTGAGCTAATATTCTTTCGAGATGCGATCTGTTTAAAGTCGCTTGAAGTGGCTTCGGCCCTAACAATCCATGTCCGGCGTTTTGGATTGTAGTCCAGGAGATTTTTCTGATCATATCCAGCATAGCTATTGATAGGACCGAGGCCAAAATCAGTACCGCCGGAAATACTAATATCAGAAGGAATTGGTGAAACATCTGCGGGAACATCTGCAGGAACATCTGCAGAAAAATCTGCGGGAATAGCTGAAGAACTGTTAGCATAAGAATTCAAGGCTTTTGAATCAAGACTATCTTGACCAGCAGATTGATTCTGATGCGCTTCTCTTTTCAGTCCCCCAGAAAGCAGCTTGCTCTTCCCATCGAATAAAGCCAGATATCCCAAGAAGCACGCTCCAAACAAAACCACTCCTAGACAAAGCACAATTACCAAAGGGACGGGAAAAGACTTTGAAGCCCTGGAGTAATGAGAGAAGGAAGCTGAGCCAGGAGGCTCTATCAGAGAAGCACCCTCAAGATCTTGCTCCTGCTCATGCTCCAATAATAAGCCTAAAGCAGTCTCCAGCTCAACCATGGTGGCAAACCTTCCATCCGGATCGGAATCCAGGCACCTTCGAAGAAAGGCTTCCAGGTCTTCTCTTCCTGGCATCCCGGTCTCCGCTAGACTTGGCGCCTTTTGTTCCAACTTCAAAGACATAGTCTCCAGGGCCGAATCACCCAGAAATGGTGCCTTACCAGTCAACATTTTAAATAACACAGAACCGAAGGAATAAATATCCGAGCGCTGGTCAATCTGTTTATCGGCTCGCACCTGCTCGGGACTCATATAGAGAGGACTTCCCACAATCATTCCAGGCCTGGTTAAGGTTGAATTTTGCACTTCCACGGAAGAATCATCACCTAAAGATCTGGCGATTCCAAAATCCAGCAGCTTTACCTGCGCGATACCTCTTTCATCCTCAAAGACCAGAATATTTGCCGGCTTTAGATCCCGGTGCAGCACGCCTTCTTTGTGCGCGTGGGCAAGTGCCGCAGCCACCTGACGCATAATCTCCAGAGCATGCTCAACCTCTATGGGACCCTGGGACTCAAGGATATTTTCCAGGTTTTCTCCGGGAATGTATTCGAGAACCATATAGGGAAACCGAGTTTCCAGAACGCCAAAATCCAGAATGGTCACTATGTTGGGATGACTAAGCCGGGAAGATAGCTTTGCCTCCCGCTGAAAACGCGCGATGGACTCGGGCTCAAGATCATGAAGCCGGACAATTTTTATGGCCACATCTATTGCAAGATAGGCGTCCCGCGCTCTGTAGACGGACCCCATACCACCTTGACCCAGACATTCTTCCAGGCTGTAGCGGTCAGGTAAGTATTGCCCAAGCGTATCATCCAACGGTCAGTACCCTTAGCCAGGAATTCGAACAACCTTCCCCAGGATACCTCTATATAGATAGATTGCAGTCAATCTATTTTTCCGGCATCAAAAGAAAAAGCCCCTTAGATGGCGGTCATAAGTACCGATCAGCAGGGCTTTTAAAAGATTGCTCTTAAGAACTAGTTCCCCGAGGTAGCGGACTCGACATCATCCACCAGCACTTTGGTGGACTTTCCAGCCATCTCCTGGAGCTTATTGGCGAATTCGTCTTTTGTATGTTGAACGCTGTCACCAGCTTTCTTCAACACATCGGTACTCTTACCTCTGATATCCCCAATAGCGGTCTCGGTCTTGTCTTTGATCTCGGTGATTCGATGACCGGCGTTAGACTTCATGTCATCGATAGAATCACTAGCCTGCTTATAGAGGTCTTCGGAGCCATCGGCAATTTGACGTCTCAGCTCGGCACCTGACTTTGGAGCAGACAATAATCCGAAAACGAAGCCAAGCAATCCACCGACTACTAACCCTTCAAAAAACCTTCCTGTGTTGTTCGCCATTATCCTCTCCTTAACAATTTCTGATTTTTGCACCCCGAGGTCAAACCTTAGCTGGAAGATGAAGACCCCTCATGATCATGTTTGCCAGAAAAATAAGCGGTTATACCAGCAAACAGACCTGTTCCGAATACTTTCGTTTCATTCTTGGCCTGATCCGCCACTTTTCCAATGTTTCCGGTGACATCGTCCACCCTGGTTCCTACATCAGTTATCCCACGCTGGGCTATGGATCGAAACTCATTAACGGTAACCAGGACGTTGTCAACCTCTTTGATAGTGGGACCTAGCTCCTGATCCAGAGTGTTGATCAAGTTCTCGGTCGCACCTAGAGTTCGAGTGGACTGGTCCAGGAGGCGCCATAAGGGTATGGCCAGGAAAACCCCGAGAACCACCAGTACCAGGAAACAAAATCCAATTACCAGATCGATGTTACTACTCATTGTGGCTGCGTCCACGAATATCGCCCCTTAATTAATAGTCTGTGTGAATTCACGCACGGTTCAACCTGAACTGGGTTCAGCCAGGGAAAACTCGTTTACTTGTGCTGTAAAGGAAATACGGTAGCACCGCCGCCCAACTCTATCTCTTCGCGCTTCTTAGCAGCTGCCATTTTGCCTGCGGCAACCGCGCGTTTCATTCTTGAGGTTTGCTCTTCCACAAGTAGTTGACAGTAATTGAGGGTGGAAGCATAGAGGTCGAGAGAATCGTCCACAATCTCGCCCATCTTCTCAGGCATATCCTTGGCTGTTTTGCGGATCTCACCCCGCACTTCGTTGCCGGATTTTGGAGCGACTAAAAAGGCTACGGTAGCACCGCCGGCAGCTCCCAAAAAGAGACCAGCCAACCAAAATAAGAGGCCGGAGTCAGAGTTCTTTTCGCTGGATTTCTTGCTCATCTAACTTCTCCAGTAGTTTTTCAAGCAGGTATCACCTGATGTGAGACATGCCATACTTTACCAAATTTTGCCGCCGAAGCTTAGATCATTCAAATATTTGTTTCATTCTAGATATATATAAATTCCGGCTCAATCTTGATCAGCTTCATCCTCATCCTCGCTTATTTGACCGAGGAGCTCCACCAGGTGGTCGCATAGATGCTCAGCGATGGCACGTTTGGGCATCCGGGGCAGATTCTCTCTTATACCGTCGGAACCAAGAATAATGACAGCATTGTCATCGCTGCCGAAGCCTATGTCGGGAACGGTAATATCGTTTCCGACAATCATATCGAGATTTTTTCGTTGGAGCTTATCGGCAGCATGGGTAAGTAGCCCCTCCGATTCGGCCGCGAAACCGATCACTACCTGATCTTTACGTTTCACCCTTCCTAGCAAATCAAGGATGTCAGGATTTTGCGTCAATTCAAGCACAATATCCTCGGACTCAGACTTCTTAATCTTGTGGGAAGAGACCCTCAGAGGACGGAAATCAGCCACCGCTGCCGTCATTACCAGGGCGTCACAGTTGTCGAACTCTGCCTCCACAGTCTCCTGCATGTCATGAGCAGTCTCCACCACCAGAACGGAGTATGAGCGATTGACCGCCACCGTGGAGACCAGGGTGACATCGGCACCGCGCCCGGCCAGGGCATCTGCCATTGCTATTCCCATTTTGCCCGAGCTTCTATTTCCGATGAAACGAACCGGGTCGATGGGCTCTCTGGTACCACCAGCAGTGACCATCACTTTCTTGCCCATCAAAGTCTTATGGGCAAGCAATCTTGAAGCTACGGCGGCAGTTATAGATTCGACCGATGCCATCTTGCCGGAACCCACATCTCCACAGGCTACCTCCCCGAACTCCGGAGCGATTACGTCGTAGCGGAAAGTGTTCTGAAGAATGTCGAGGTTCCTTCTGGTGGCAGGATGTCCGTACATGGTCGGGTTCATGGCCGGTGCCACCACGACCTTGGCCTGGGAGGCAAGCACCATACTGGTCAAAAGGTCATCGCATATACCACCGGCCAATTTGGCAAGAATGTCAGCGGTCGCAGGAGCTATGAGGATCAGATCCGCTTTCTTGGCAAGTTCTATATGCTCCGGCTTCCAGTTGGCCGACTGCTCGTATTGCTCACAATGAGTAGGATTGCGGGTCATCGTAGTGAGACTCAAAGGCGTGATGAACTCTTTGGCGTTCGGTGTGAGCACCGCATGCACATCTGCTCCTGCGCGCCTTAACATCGATGCCACATCGCAGGCTTTATAGGCGGCAATCCCGCCAGAGACGCCAAGGATGATGGTCTTGTCTTCCAGAGGAGCAAACTTTTCAAAGGATTCTGATTTATCCTTTGTCGCCGGCTTCTTCTTGTGTTTCGACTCTTTTGTCGGTCCCTTACTTTTCATAACTTTAAAAACCCAAATGCACTTCCCTGTATTATTATGATTCTTCTCGGGATTTTAGGCTACCGGGAAAAATCCGCTTGACTGCTTAACAAGCGCTCATAACAGAATATCAATAAGGTTTCTATTAGATGAATAAGTTCTATGTAACTACTGCTATTGACTACGTAAACGCCACCCCTCACATAGGTCATGCCTATGAAAAAATTGCCGCCGACATTGTCGCCCGTTATCACCGAATGCGGGGTGCTGACGTTTTTTTTCTGACCGGTGTTGATGAGCATGGCTCGAAAGTGGAAAAGTCGGCAGGAGAAGCAGGCAAGAATCCGAAAGAGTTCTGTGATGAAATGTCATCAAAATTTGAAGCAGCCTGGAAGAAGCTGAATCTCTCCAACGATCACTTTATTAGAACCACGGATGCTCCCCACGAAGCTTCAGTGCAGGGGATTTTTAAAAAGCTTCTGGAGCAGGGTGACATTTACAAAGGCACATATGAAGGACTCTACTGCGAGGGCTGCGAAGATTTTGTTCGTGAAAGAGATCTGGACGAAGAGGGCAATTGCCCCAACCACTTGAAACCGCCTAAGAAGCTGGAAGAGAACAACTACTTTTTTAAACTGACCAACTACAAAGATAAGGTCAAAAATTGGATAGAGAGCAATGCGGATAGTGTCAAACCGGAAGGACGCAAAAAGGAGATTCTCAATCAATTAAATGATCCTGAGCTTGGCGACTTCAGCGTCACCAGGGCGCGCCATTCACTCACCTGGGGCGTACCCGTTCCCGGCGACAGCGAGCAAGTTATCTATGTCTGGATTGATGCCCTGAGCAATTACATAACAGGCATCGGCTATCCCCATGACATGGAACAATTCAACCGCTACTGGCCGGCTGACCTTCATCTGATCGGAAAAGACATCAACAAATTCCACTCTATATTCTGGCCGGCACTCTTAATGGCTTCGGGCATCGAGCCCCCCAGGCAAGTCTTCGCCCACGGCTTCATCACGGTCAACGGCAAAAAGCTGAGCAAGTCTCTGGGCAATGTCATAGACCCTAACGCCCTGGTGGATGAATATGGTGCCGATGCGGTTCGCTACTACCTGATGGCGGCAACCCCTTTTGACAACGACGGAGATTTCAGCATCGACGATTTCATAAAAAGGGTCAACGCTGAACTCGCCAACAATCTTGGCAATCTTTTAAATAGAACACTAACCCTGGTGGAAAAACACTGCGGCGGGGTGGTGCCCAATCAAGATCCGGAACATATCCTCAGAAAACAAGCCAATGAAATCCATGTTGTCTTTGATAAGCACATGGAAAAACTTGAGTTTGCAAAAGCGATTGATGCTCTGTTTGCTTTAGTAGACCAGGCCAACAAGTACATGAACGACGAAAAACCCTGGACCCTTTTCAAAGAAGGCAAGACCAAAGAAGGTGAGGAAGTTCTATTTACCTGCATGGAAGTTTTGAGAAGAACCGCCATGCACATATATCCATTTACTCCCGAGCTAGCCCAGAAGATCTGGCACCAGCTCGGTAACGATGATGACATCGGTGTTATCGGAGACCGTAAAGACGACGATATGTTCGACATGTTGAAGCCTGGAGCCAGGGTAAGAAATACCGGACCTGTCTTCATGCGCCTTGAGCAGAAAGAAGCATAAGATTCGGATGGTATTGAAAGACCTAATATCTGTCGCCAGATGCAAAACCTTGCTTAAATGCACAGGATTTATCTGGATCCTACTTTTGACATCGCTCACCTTCCATAGTACCGACGTTGAAAAAGCCTATGCTAAAGCGGCTTTTAAATCTAAGAAGGAGATGGTGCAAAGCGCAGACTTCATCGCTCTGGTGGATATTGTCAGTGTCCAGCCGGTGAAGATAAAAGGAAAGACCTGGACTTTTCAACAGGAAGCCAGGGCTAGACCGATTAAAATCTTGAAAGCCGTAAAAAAATCCGATAAAGCCCAAAAGAGAACTGCAAAAACAAGCCTGCGTCTTCTTGGAGACGAAAGTTTTGAATGCGCCCAGGTCAAGTTCATAAAAGGTAGATGCCTTGTATTTCTCAAGAAGGAAGAAGGTGGCTTCTACACAGGAAACAACTGGGGGCTGTCCTGCATGTCCGTTGAAGACGGAAAGATAAAGTGGTTTGACGGATCTAATAACGGATTCAGGAGAGAGTTCCAGCCCCAGGAAGTCGTATTCGCTGACATAAAACGCATTCTGAGCCGAAACCCAGGAGTTGCCACTTCTCAAACACCGACTGGGTTAGAGAAGGGAAAATCTAATGGATCACAAACTGGATCACAAAAGGCAACACAGACCAGATCAGCAACTAGATCTCAGACCAACCCAAAAACCATTCCAAAGAAGAATTCAGAAAAATCCGTGCCATCATATATACAACCATTGATAAAAGCCACCCGGGTCACCGATATTCAAATAGGTGAAGGGGGAGAATATTCCAAGAACTATGCAATTTTCGCCAGGGCACTCAAGGACAGGGCGGTGCGCTTGCCTGCCCTCACCGCTCAGATTGAATCGGCTTCGCCGGCGGGAAAAATCTACCTGGCTATGCTGATAAAACACCACTTTCCAGAAGCTGCAAAACCGATATTGGAAGGTTTGTTAAAGGACAAAGACAGCCTGGAGATACAGAGCGGTTGCGAAATCATGGAATACACAGTCTCCTCCGCCGCCAAAGAGCTTCTTGAGCGTGGTAAGTTGATTATGTTCTCTTATTGACTGATGAATTTGCCGGAGCAAGCGAAAAATGTCAAACAGCCGGTATCCGGTGCCGAGTCCGTAGAGATTCTCTACAGCCCTATGCCGAGGAAGAACCTGGGAATCTACTCGGTCTGCTCACTGGCCATCCTTTCTATCAGCCTGTTCCTCTTTCAATTCAGCCAGTTTTTTCTTCTAGCCAGCATATTGACTTTGCTTTCCCTGGCTTGCTTACTAATTTTGCTGGCACTGTACTTGATACCACCTGGACTATCCAAGATCAAATTGGATGCAAACTCAATGCAATTTCCTCCATCATTCTCTCCGGATATGCTCTATCGAAACAATAGGACTTGGGCTGACATAGCCAACATACTACTGGGCTCGATGTTCGTTGAAGGGCGAAAAGGTGTATATGAATATGAAATAGAGGGAACTCAGAACAACAGAAAAATTTTCATTTATTTTAAGTCGGGAGGACATGCCACCATCGACTTGACTAGATTGAGCAAAGAAGACTCACAAAAATTGTTTATGGCCATAGAATCGTGGTGTTTAGACTTCAGTCGATTTCCACTTCCTAAAAGCAAGGACCAGGAGGAGAGCGCATCCATTCTCCTGGGCAGCCGGGATACAGAGGAGGCGGAACAAATTCAAATCCAAACTTACACTGAACTATGGGAACAGGAGATGCAAGACCACTTCTCCGCCACCAACTTTGTACCACTAAAAAAAGGTGATCGGGTCCAGGAAGGTAAGTATAAAGTGCTGATGCCGCTTTCCTCGGGTGGTCTATCTGCCGTATACCTGGTGGAAAACAACGCTAAAGAGCTGCGCGTCTTGAAAGAAGCCGTGGTCCCGGACAATATGAAGCTAAAGGAGAAAGCTCGCGAGATGTTCGCCCGAGAGGCGCTACTCTTGAAGAAGATAAATCATCCCAACATAGCTAATGTCTATGACTATTTTGTCGACAACGGAAGAGATTACTTGCTTTTAGACTTTGTGCCGGGCAACACGTTGAGGCAGCAACTAGCCCAGTATGGTCCGATTGAGGAGAAGGAAGCGCTTGAGTATACTCTGGACTTGATTGCTCTTGTTAGTTATCTACACGATCTGAACCCTCCCATCATTCACAGAGATCTGAGCCCCGACAATCTTGTCTTGAAAGAGGACGGCTCCATTGTGCTGATTGATTTTGGAGCAGCAAATCAACTAATAGGAACCGCAACAGGTACCCTGGTAGGGAAACAAGCCTATATGGCTCCGGAGCAATTCCGAGGGAAAGCACGGAAAGAGAGTGATGTTTACGGAATCGGAGCTACACTCTTCTTTCTGCTCACTGGAGGGGATCCAAAACCTTTGACAGTCTCAAGACCGATTGAATACAACAAAAGGATAAGCCCTGCCACCAGCGAAGTGGTGTCAATCTGCACAGCCCAGACCCCTGAAGAGAGGGGTGAATCTTTACAAGACCTGCATGAAAAAATTCAGCAGATAATCGCTTCTGATGACACTAATGATAATACTAGTGGCGGAATCATCCATACAGGAAACTCAAATAATACCGGTGGCACCGACGACACTGAATATACTGGCAATGCCGGCGACACTGGTGATACTGGTGAAATAGCTGAGTAGAGGAGCAAGGAAACAGCAATCAGCCCTGGCAGGGGCAAGAGCAAGAAGAGATGGAAAAGAAATCAAAACGCTCACTCTCAAAAAGATATTTCATTTCACGCAGCATCGTGAAACCCCAGGATTACGACGAATTCTGGATTCGTTATAAACCGGAGCGGGTCTCGCGTTTGGAAGGAGACAGATGGTCCAAATTCACCGGCTGGCTCAGCATCTTCCTTTTGATTATACTAATCGCCTCGGTCTCTATCTTGCATCTTTCCGGCATGACTTTTATTGTATTTGGCGCCTGGCTAGCAAGTTTGTTCATTAGTTTCATTTTTTTTCCAAATCATCTGCTGCGCTTTCTCTATCCAACTCATATTCAGCTTTCAGAAGAAGGCATTCGCTATCACTGGTTCAGACCCTGGATTCAAGCAGCATCACCTATTCTTGATTGGGATCGAGTTTCCCATGTCACCACCTCCGACAAAAAAACCAGGCGAATGTTGAGCATTCTTGTCGAGTTTAATATTCAGGCAAGGGGACTGTCGGCTGCCGATAGAATGCTCTACCTTCTGATGGCACCGGCCATGAGTTGGGGTTGGTTAAGCAGCGATCGACCAGTTTTAAAAATCAATATTAATGGTATTGCATCTAGTGATGACAGAAAGCGACTTCAACTCGCCCTGAAGAGATTCTTGCCATCCTATCGAATTGAGCCCAAAGTAGCGGACGATCTCAATATGTACATCAAATTCGATTCATACACCGATATGTGGTTGGAGACCCTGGCTTCATCAAAGATACGCAGTCTGGAAACCGAATTATCCGCAGGAACCACGCTCAGTGAAGGCACCTACGAAATAGTGGACTCTATCGGCTCGGGAGGCGAGGCTCTTATTTATAGAGCGAAATTGCTGAAGCCCATACCAAATGCCCTGGGGCTAGATGGTGTTAGCAGGAATGAAACCCTGGTTGATATGTCCGACCTGGAAGACGCAAAAACCTTCACAGAGCAAGGACCTGGCAATGCACCATCGGCAGTTTCAGTTTTGGTGTTAAAGGAATTTGTCCTTCCAGCCCAGGCCGGAGTAAATGCCAGACAGCGCGTTCTAGAGAATATTAGGCAGGAAGCTATTCTCTGGAGAAAACTAAGACATCCAAACGTAGTGAGACTAATGGACTTCTTCGCCGAAGATCAAAGAGCCTATCTGGTGCTGGAATATTTGGAGGGCGAAACCCTCCAGGAGCTAGTAAAAACGGAGCCCGATAGATTTTCAGAAGCGCAAGTGGTGGAGATGTCCCTTGTCATGTGCGACATTCTCGGCTACCTACATAGGAAAAAACCGGCAATCATTCACAGAGACTTCACTCCGGACAACTTGATCCTTGACAAGCAAGGCGTTCTCAAGCTCACCGATTTCAACATAGCGCTTCAGCTGGAAGCCGAAACCGCGAAGAAAGTCGCTGGTAAACACGCTTATATACCGCCGGAACAGTTTCGCGCGGAAGCATCAACCCAGAGCGATATTTACGCATTCGGTTGCTGCTTGCATTTTTTGAGCACGGGGGCTGAGCCGGAAGCCCTGGTTCAATCAAGTCCGCGAACTCTCAATCCTCTACTTTCAGAGGACTTCGACAGATTGGTTCGTAAATGCACGGAACAAACCACCGCGACCAGATACCAGTCCATGAACGAAGTAAAATCCGATCTCATCAAAATGAAAGAGTCACACCAATCTGGATCAGGGGCCTGAAATTATGGTGTCTAAAGGTATGGGCGTTAAAGGTGAGCATTCAAAAGAATGGGTCTCAGAAACTGAGGACTCTGAAACTGAGGCCTCAAGAACTAAGGACTCAAAACCGAGTCCTCTAAAGTTAATGATTCTAAGCTAAATCATTCCTTTTAATTGAGAAGGAACGCGGTCCTGGTATGATGTTTAGGTTCTCGGGCACTACAGCCCTCAGGACGCTGAAAGTTTTACCCTCCCAAAGGCTTCACTCGCTCCAGATAATTCAATGACAGTCAAAGCAAGTTTTCCCGCCAAATTATCACTGGGCAGCCTATATCTGGCTGATACCAGATTCCCTCATCACCGAAATTGGTTAGGCGACGCTGTCGGTGAATTTACCACCGATCTGCTTCCGGGGAAGATGCTGGGACTGGCTCCTGGAAGCGCCGTGGACGAAAAAATGGTCCGCGAGATGGCGGATTCCCTTTCAATTTTTCAGTCGATGGACCTCTCTACGGTCAGATACTCGGCTCGTATCCTGGCGGAGATTGCGGAACTTAAGGAGATTCGAGAACTCAGACTGGATTTCACTCCATTTGATGACAACCATATCGCATCTCTGAGAAGCCTGGATAAGCTATCCACACTCTGGCTACTCTTCACGGCGATCTCCAACAAAGGTTTGAAAAACCTTGCCCAGTTAAACGCCCTGGAACATCTGGTCATAAAAAACACAGAGATAAGTGACGCTGGATTGATTCATCTAAGCGAATTTAAGTCGCTCAAAACTCTGATTTTGCCTTCTCAGATTTCGGACAAAGGCTTCGAAGAGCTATCGGACCTGAAAACACTTTTGCACCTGGATGCCTCTCTGTCTATGATTACAGATGATGGTGTCAGCTCCCTGGGTAAGATTGAAAGCTTGCAGTCACTCTACCTTTCAGATACAAAAGTAACAGACAAGTGCCTCGACAGCCTGACTTCACTCAATAACCTGGTGACCCTTTATTTATCCGGCACCAAAATCACCGATAAAGGGATCACAAAACTGTCCGGGTTGGACAATCTCTCCTACCTGGAACTGCGGGATACGAAAGTAACTGAAAAGGGTGCTGATTCACTAAGAACCGCCCTTCCAAACTGCGAAGTGGTATCACAATAGTTGAAAGAATACCCGGTGGTGCAGCCGAATGAACACATTAAAATTTGACGAGAATCTCTCATCGATATCGGAGTTTATCGAAACAGTTTTCAACTCATATCCCCATGCCAACGTGCTACCTGAGCACGTGTTCCTCGCCATTCTGCGCCAGGGCTCAATAGAGATAAGAAGATTGCTGGAATTGCTGGACCTCAGGTCAAGCTACCTGGAAGGTGAATTGATCAAATTTCTTTCTGATGGTGCCTCGCTTGCATTTTCCGACTATGACAAAACCGAATGGCATGACACGACAGAATTCATATTCAATGATGCGGATTTTATAAGAACCCACTTGTCCGCACCAGCCATAGGTGTGGAACATATATTCTGCTCGCTTTCCCGGGTCACCAAAACAATGTCGTTCGAGCTTCTCAACAATCAAGCTATCCAGGCTGATCTTGTGGCCCAGGCGATCAATTTGATTGAAGATCCGGAAGAGAAGTTGGAGATGAAAACAGACCTTTCTGTGGCTACATCTCAAAACGTAATAGAAGGAGAGCTTAGCGAGTTCGGGTCAGACATGACCAGCCTGGCAGAAGAAGGGAAGCTGGATCCGGTTATCGGCAGGGATGAAGAGATAAGGCAAGTTCTAAATATTCTCTCTCGTCGCACCAAAAACAACCCTGTTTTAATCGGAGAAGCGGGCGTAGGCAAAACCGCAATCGCAGAAGGACTTGCTCTCAAGCTGGTTTCAGGCGATGTTCCCATGAGCCTTCAAGGACACAAACTGATCAACATTGACGTGGGATCACTTGTGGCTGGAACATCAAAACGAGGCCAGTTTGAAGAAAAACTAAAGAACCTAGTTGAAACAGTTAGTAGTTCCGGTAGGAACATTATCCTTTTTATCGATGAAATTCACTTGCTTGTCGGTGCAGGCGGAGTAGGTGATGGTGCTCTTGATGCAAGCAATATGCTAAAGCCATATCTTGCGAGAGGAAAGTTTAGATGCATAGGTGCCACTACTCTCGGTGAATATTCCAAACACCTCGAAAAAGACCCTGCCCTGGCACGTCGTTTTCAGAAAGTTCATATCAAAGAACCGACTGTTCTTCAGACGATAACCATTCTGAGAGGACTGAGGGATAAGTACGAGGGATTCCATGGGGTGCGAATCAAAGATTCCGCGCTGGTAGCGGCGGTAGAGCTTAGCGGTCGGTTTATAACGGACAGACAATGGCCTGATAAAGCCGTGGATATAGTGGACGAAGCGGCCGCCAGAAAGAGAATGCAGATAGATTCAACGCCTCTGGATATCGATTCCTTATCTCAACAGATTCTTCATCTGGAGCTTGAACGAGCCTCACTGAATAAAGACACGCGAAGCGAAGAGGCTGCAGATATAGAAGATGCCAGGTTGGTAAAGATAAATGGCGACATTGAGGCGCTTCAAGAAAAAGTGCTCAAGGTCAAAAAAAAGTGGAGAGAAGAGAGAGACGCAATCAAGTTTTTAAGCCTCGATAAAACAAGAATTGAAAAGCTTCAAAACGAAATAAACAAAGCGAAAAGAGACTCCGACTTTCGCAAAGCAGCAGAGCTTGAACAGCTGTTAAAAAGCAAACAAGAGAAATTTGAAGAGAGGCAGAAAAAGAGTTCGGTCGCCAGTGATTTCGTCGATCCAGAAGACATAGCGCAGGTTGTGGCGGACAGGACAGGCATACCCGTTACCAGCCTCACCGAAGACCAGTCGAAAAGATTGATTAGTCTTGAAAAACAACTTCAAGAAAGAGTAATCGGACAAGACGCTGCTCTCGAAGCAGTGGCAAAGAGTATTCGCATAGCCAGAACTGGATTGGGAGACGAAAAAAAGCCGACCGGTACCTTTATGTTTTTAGGTCCCAATGGTGTTGGCAAAACTGAAGTCGCTAAGACTATTGCCGAGATTCTTTTCAATGGAGAAAAATCACTTATCCGTCTGGACATGTCTGAATATTTCGACAAATATACGGTTTCACGATTGGTTGGAGCCTCACCTGGATACGTAGGCTACGAAGAGGGAGGACAACTCACGGAAGCGGTGAGAAACAACCCGTATTCGTGCGTACTCTTTGACGAGATAGAGAAAGCACACTCCGATATATACAACATTCTTCTTCAGGTGTTGGACGAAGGAAGGCTAACCGATGCAAAGGGAAGAGTTACCGATTTCAGAAACACAATAATAGTTCTGACTTCTAATTGTGGTGCCGACGTAATAGCTGAGCGCTCCAACACAGACCAGAGTCTTAAATCTACCGAGTCAGTACAAACCGGCAAAAACCCGCGACAAACTGTAAATTATGCACCCGGTGGTATAGACTCGCTAGATGAAGTACTGAGAGAAGAACTTCTCAGAACTTTCAGGCCAGAACTCCTGAATCGCCTGGATGACATTGTGATTTTTGAAAGTCTTTCAGCTAAAAGCCTGGAAGCAATTGTCACAATGCAACTGAAAGCTTTAGAGCACCGGATGAAAGCCTCAAAGCGAGAGCTGGTAATCGATCCTGAAATCATAACCTTTATAGCAGCCAAGGCAAGTGCCACCAATTTTGGTGCAAGACCGATCAAACGACTGGTGCGGTCACTTGTGCATGCGCCTTTGTCAGAAGTGCTACTAAAAGTCGAGAAAGAAGAGAGTTTCAGAAAACTCAAAATAACACTTGACGGACATTCTGATTTAATCATCACACCTTGCTAGTTTAAATAGAACTTCCTAGTATTCAAAATCTAGCTTAGACAATCAAGACCACACCAAACTAAAGACCTAATCATCTAGCCTCAGAAAGCCTACCGAATTCGGTAGGCTTTCTGAGGCTAGATAGAAATTGCGCACTCCCATCCTTTTCCAACGCAGAAGATTGAACTTCTCCTGCACAAAATTCGTTTCAAGCAGTGTAGTTCCCGGGAGCGTTCAAAACAGATGAATGACAAAAACAAAGATAAGAATTCAGCCAACAATTCAAAAAGTTCCAGAAAAGAATTTCTGCTCCAGTGCGCGAAGGAATTCGACAACCTCTACCCAGACGAGTACAGCCACATCAAATCCCTGAGTGTCCTGGCAGGAACAAAAATCTTCAATACCGGAACCAATGAAAAACAAAAATGTCCAAACTGTAAAAGCACCAACACTCAATTAAAAAACAAATACAGACTACTTGTATGTAAATCCTGCAGAAGAAAGACCTGTATTACAGCAGGAACTTTTTTCCAAGGTATCAAGAAACCAATGGCTTGGAACATGGCAATTTGGTTTTACAAAACAGGTACTCCCATAAATGCAGCAGAGCTATCCACACTATCAGG
>JAUIJG010000051.1 GCA_030431355.1 bacterium | reverse complement strand
CAAAGTGGAGCAGAACGTCGCCAGTGCGCTGGAAACGGATGATCAATCCGCCAGCAACAGGATTATAGAAGAGGTAAACAAAGACCTCTCCACCTATACTCCCCAGGAGCGAGATTATATAGAGAACAATCTGGCTGCAGACGGACTTCTTCCCGACATTGCCATTAAAACAGGCTTAGTAGAATCAAATGAATATGTAACCAAAGAAGACCTTTCGGCGATAGCTGATTCGGAAGGCAACACGTCTTTGAAGGGCATGGCGGCCAGATACCTTGTAGAAAACTTCAACAAGCTATCCGCCGGCGGTGCCACCAGATTCGATATCGATGCCGACAATGTGGAAGGCTTCGACGGTAGACTGGACCTGGGAGTTAAGACAGCTCAGGCAATGCGTGAATACCCAGGACTGCTTGACCTGGCCAAAGGTCCTGACGGCAATGCCTCAAAAGACGGACTGACCGGTACGGATATAGCCAAGCTCCTCGAAGATCCTTCGAAACTGACCGAAGATCAAAAAGAAGCCCTGGGATTCATGAAAGACCACTTCGACTACATGAAGACACCACGCGGTATCTGGCAGCTCACCGACTGGACAACGCCGCGCATCACCACTGAAAGTCTCGATGACTATGTAGATACAGGAGTTCCACTAGGCTTTAGAAAACAGTTGGAAACAGCTCAGCAAGATTACTCGGAGAAAGCTCCATTGAAGCTTGCCGCCGAGCAAGCGGTGGAAGCCCAGGAGGAAGCAGCTAGACAGGCTGCGCTGAATGCAGAAGCGGAAGAAGCCGCAAGACAAGCCACCTTAAAAGCTGAAGCCGAAAAGGCAGCGGCAGAAGCAGCAGAGACAGCCAGACTGGCTGCTGAACAAGCCAAACTGGCTGCTGAAGAAAACAACGGAGAACCTGCCGGAGAAGATACCAAGCCAAAACCAGCCAACGAAGAAAGTAGCGTTGCGCCAGCTGTGGATGACGGGAAAGGCACGGCCATCGCTGATGACAATGGTGTTGGTCCCGCGGCGGAAGAGGCTAAAACCGAATCCGTCATACCCGGCGAGCCTGTATTGCCGGCAGCGGACAACGGAAAAGACGAACCCGCCACAGATGACAGAAAAGGTGAAAGCAGCCAGATTGTTCCTGGAGCAATGGAAGAGAGGGACAAAGCCCCCGATGAGTTCGGACCGAATCGTAGAACTGAAGAAGAGTTGAAGCCCGGTGGCGCGCAGGAAGAGGTAGTACCCAGGTCGGGCTACACTAGAGGCGCGGTGGCAGACCAAACACCTAAATATGAAAGGAATGAATCACCGGATGACTTCGGACCGCAGAGAAGAACAGAAGAAGAACTAAATCCGACCAAAGAGACCACCAGGGATCAACGCTTCTACAACTTTGCCGATGAACAACGGGAAAAAGAAGGGTCACAAGATGCGCCCCAGGAGAAACCCGATTCCGGCCAGGAAGAGCCAAAATACAAAACCATAAAGCTGAAAGCTGACGCGTCAGTTCAAGACTTTGCTAGATCACAGTTGGGCACCGATGCTAGCGATGACGACGTCAAAGCTCTCTCCGACAAGATTATCAACGCCAACGAATCTCTAAATGCTCCCGGTGATGCCATAGAAGCAGGAGCAGAGATTAGAGTCCCGGAAGAACTTGAGCTGAGGGCCGTTGACAGGGTCTACAAAGTCCAGCCCGGAGACAACCTGTGGAACATCTCCAAAGGTCATCTGAAAGAACGGGATGGAACAGCACCTTCCAATCGAGAAATTCTCGATATGGTAAACAAAATAGTAGAAAGGAACAGCATCCCCAATCCGGACCTTATCTATCCGGACCAGGAGATCTTTATCCCTGGCGAAGTTCCTGAAGAGGTTGAGCCACCAGAAGAAGTACCACCTCCTGAAGAGCCGGAAGAGCCAGATACGACAAAAGAGAAACTGGTAAAACTCGCCGAAGAACAGTTCGGTGACGAACCTGAAAAATTCGAAGACTTCAAAAAAGATATGGAGCGCTTCGAAGAAAGAAAAGATCGCGATGGTCTCAGCGACGGTGATGTTGAAAACACATATAAGGAAGTTACTCGCCTTTTGGAAACTGAAGGTGACACACCACTTAAACCGGAACAGAGAGAGAAACTAGCTCAGCAAATCCTTTTCCAGGCAGCCAATCCCAATCAAATCGATCAGGGTCGCCATAATACTTGCAATATGAATACGGTTGAAGTGAGAACATACACAAGACAACCGGCAGCCGCAGCCAAACTTGTGGTGGATGTGGCAACTACTGGTAAATACACTTCAACCGATGGTGTCACTGTGGAGATAGATCCGACACCCCATGGTCAATCTAAGAACCCCGTGCGCTATGATGGCGCGCGCAGCCACGCCAGCGAAATCTTTCAAGTTACCGGCGCAAACCTGCATTTGGATATAGAAAACAACAAGTCTACTCCACCCAAACAATACAAATACGTCCAGAAGGATAGTATTCCCGGCTCTCGCAGCGGGGAAGGCATCATGGATATGTCGGAGACTCCGCCAAAACTGATCAAAGATAGTCCGAATGTCAACACCGGCAATCTCGGCAACATCAGGGATGTATACGCAAAAATCACAGGTGTGGAAGAGAGTGAAATCGTTCTTGGACACGAAAAGTATGTATCCGATAGATCTGATGGTGTCAAACGGATAGAATCAGAAGCAGAATTGACCACATATCTGCAGGAAGCTAAAGATGCAGGTAAATTCCCGATAGTCGTAGCGGTAGAAACTACCAACGAACCATTCTGGACAGATTCCGGCGGTGGTGCTGCCGGTGGCTCCGGTGGTGGTCACGTGCTTACAATAACCGACTATGAGCCCGGTCCCCCCGGAAAAGTAACCATGGACAACTCCTGGGGAACAGATGATGACCATGATGCCAGAAGACCGGTCGATGTACACGATCTCTACCTTGCCATGCAACGCCCAAGCGATTCCGTTGAGATAATGAAAACTGATGCTGAAGCCAAGCGTGAAGCTGGAGAACCGGACCACTGGAGTGAGTTTGAAATCGTTCGCATGGAGCGCATTAAGAGAACAGCGCTAACTGATTCGGAATACGAAGACTACGCTGATGAGATGAAAGAGACCATGAGCCGAGCCAGCGAAGATTGGACAGCCGGCAAAGGACTGGAAGGAAAAGATGAAGCTGTGGCTAAGATGACTGCGATAATTCGCTCGCTGCCGACCGAACAGAGAGATGCCCTGGAAGCTCATCGGCTAGCCCTCGGCATTTAGAATCGACTAACCTGCTTGAGACAACGTCGGCCATGGTATCATTGCCACAGCACAGTCTTGCGGAATTTTCTGACAAGGAGTTATGATGGACGTTCCACCAGACAACAAGCCTTTCGAAGACCATCGCCCAACACAACCTCATTTTTTAAGCATGGAGAATGCAATGGAAGGAGACAAAATAAAGATAGCTTCCAATGACACTGTCAATGGTATTAAAGATCTTGGACAGATTTCCTCCATGCAATTTCCGCAAGGATTCGTCACCGGGGAAGAGGAAAACAACACCGCAGGCAATAATTACTTCAAAGAGTTCCATCTAGGCATTGATCCCGATGTTAAAATCTACTTTGAATACAGGGGTTCAAGGATATCAAAAGCCACTGCCGAAAAATTTCAGAAGATACTGGCAAACAACACAAGTAAACTTACCCCGGATGAGTTGAGAGACGTGGGGGAAATCCTAGACTCCAAGAGCATCCCCGAAGACTTTCATATTCAAATCGCCAAAACCCAGAAAGTAGACGGAAAGTCCATTCTCGTTGTAGAAGGACGCTATATCCAGCATGACCTACAAGCCAGAACTTTTTACGTAGACGCTGATGGCTCAGGGAGAGTAATTCAAGAAGTCACTTTCCAAACTCCAATGGCTAAAAGAAGCAAATATTTCCCTGATGGTATCAAAGCCCTTGAGTCAATAAAATGGAAATAGCAAAGGTTATGAGATTCTGCTTGAATAGCTGATATCCACAACTAATCTTGTAAACCGGTCTCTAAAGTCGATACCACCCTACCACCGAGTTCAAAGAAACTGACCCCATTCTCTCTCAAGTAGAGCTCACCTTTTCCAGCGCCGGACAGAAGCAGGGCAAGTAAAATATGCTCGGTACCGACAAGTTCAGCACCGTCATAGACAGACTCTTCTTTTGCAAGCATTATCACCTCAAGAGCGTTCCGGCTAACATCCAGCCCCTTAAAGGACTTACCAGTCTTTGTGTTCTTGTAGCTGTGAGTAAAAGCGCCAAGAACACTTTCATAAGTGATACCAAAACCATGCAAAAGTCTCTGGGAAGCACAATCATTTACGGTCAAGAGCCCCATTAATAGATGCTCTGTCCCAATAGCTTCAACCTTCCTCATCTTCACTAAATCCATAGAAAAGTAGAGTGCCCGGAGTGCATCCTTGGAGAAAAAACTCTCCGGGGCTGGTTCATCATCGCAGAGACCTACAGCTGTTCTAACAGGTGGACTGCCGCCGCCCCCAAGAATGGGCTCCAACATAGTTTTAGCCCTTTCCTTATTTGAAAGTTTGTCCCCAGATTGAAGCGGCTCTTGCAATTATTGACCCTATAATATGCTCGATACAATAAGTAATCCCAGACAGGCAATAAATGTAACAGATTCACCGGCAACAGGTAGATCGCCATGGAGAGAAGGGCATCTCCTATAAGCACCTTGCGACTATATAGACCTTGGCAGAGAATCATATGTTCAGAAGACAAAAGAGAAAAGAGGACCAGCTGTTCGCCATTGAATTGGGCTTCAAATGCCCTCAAAAATGGAAAGAGATGGAAGGCGATGAACAGGTCAGGCACTGTTCGGCATGCAAAAAAAATGTATACAACCTCTCTTCAATGACCAGAGAAGAAGCGGTAGCTTTCATAAACAAATCAGAGGGAAAGGAATGCGTAACTTTCTACCAGAGAACAGACGGTAAAGTGATTACGAAAGACTGTCTGCCCGACCTGGGAATCAAGAACCTCCGATTGAGACCCAATCCGCTCACAGTTTTAAATGCCGGGCTGGCATGTTCGGCAGTAGCGCTAGCCCCAATGCTCGGCCCAGCCTTAGTGACACTTCATACCGGTGGGATGGCAAGAATAGTAGACCTGGAATCAGACACTGACACTAACTACAATATCGAAAAACAGTCAGAAGTCATGCAGTTTCCAACTCCGGAAGAGATGGGACTGGAGTTGGATTTAGTGTATGAAGAAGGAAAACTAAAGGACTGAAAGAAGTTTCAGCCATTGACCCTTTTCTTCAGCGGATGGACGCGGGAACCAATTTGACTTCTCTCACATTTTCATACTTGTATTGGCTCATGTCAGCCATTTCAATAGAAGCTGAAGCCAAAGCAGGATATGGCACTTTTCTGAGCTCGTTAGCAGTAAACACTATGTTGTGATGGCAGACTCCCAGGAGAAAGCACAGTGCACATACCGCGTAGGTAGAAGACGTCGCACGCCTCGACCATCTGAGAAGAAACCATGCGGACTTCCATACTGAACTCATCAATAGAACGGTGTAGGCCAAAATAGTAGTAACAAAAACGGCACAACCGATGGCGCCAGAAATACCCAGAATCAAAAAGTACAGTGCAGATTGGATAAATTCCATATTTTGACTCTCCTTCCCTGAGTTTTATTATTCCCCGGAATCAGCGCAAATCACCGCTTGACTACACTCTGGCCATATTTTGCCTTTTATCTTCCTCCCTGGTCCCAGAATTCTTAAAAACAGCCTGCCTTCCATAGTAGAACGGTATACTAAGGCCGGCATCCACACCCACTGGAAGTTCTCTTCATGGTCAGCAAATCAGGCATAAAATCGATGTCTCTATCGACAAGAGCGCTGATTTTTGCTGTCACGGTAAGTCTGACGGGAATAGTCATTACGCTGGTACTGGGCTTTGTTTGCCTGGACATAGTCCATGCCATCAGAAAAGAGAACAGTATCGCCCTCAGAATGAGTCTTGTGGACAACATAATCAACAAGCAGGGGGCATATCTGGAGAAGGCGATTCTTTATACGCTTAATTCAGGAAACGAGAATCCATTTAAAGAAAAATACAATACATACGATTCCCTCAAAACTTTGTTAGCCGATTCAACAGACGACACGGCTTTCCATCAAGCGCTTCTTGGGATGGATAAAAACCAGCGCGACTTCCACGACAAGTGCTCTGAGTGGCTTGAGGGTGGGGATCTCTTAGCTGACAGCATGTTTACCAGGGGAACTGACGCCGTCACCGCATACAAAGAGTCTTCGAAACGATGGTCCAACCTTGTCAGAATGTTGAAATCCGAAGCTGATAGAACTGCCAAAGAGGTTTCACAGAAAGCCCTACTTTCCTTGATTTTTATAGCTCTTCTAGTCGGGGCTAATTTCGCGATTTTGCTATTTATGCTGCGCTCTTACACAGAACATGTAAGCAACAGACTTGAAGTCATTCTAGAGTCGGCTTCCGCCCTGGCTGCCAATCAACCCATCGACCAGGAGTTGGATGACTCCGATGAGCTAAAAAATCTGGAAAGTAGCTTGCTCGAACTCTCCCATGAATTGGAGATGTCCAGAGAAAGGAAGCAAGAGTTTCTAGCAATGGTCAGTCACGACCTCCGGTCACCACTAACAATGCTAAGAATGACTCTGGAAATGATGCACGAAGGCATCTACGGTCAGCCTCCGGAAGAGACGAAAAAAGAGCTGACTCAGCAAATGACTCGAATCAACCAGCTAATATCTTTTGTATCGGACTTGTTGGACATAGAGAAAATAGATGCGGGCTTGTTGCAACTCGAAAAAACTGATGTCAACCTGTTTTCCGTTGTCAATGATGCGAAGAAAAAAATCCTATCAACAAGGAAATTTGGTGATTCTGTAATAGAAATCACTGCCGTCGATAAAGACTTATCCGGAATATGGGACAAAGAGCGCCTGGAATCTGCCATAGAAAGAGTATTGGCTGCTTGCCTGGCTTATACCTCGGGCATTTTACACGTCAAACTGGAGCAAGAAAAGAATTCGGCACCAGCCCTTGTAACCATTGAATGTACCAATAGCTCGATGCAGTTTATAACACCAGATGTGGTATTCGATAGGTTTTCCCAGAGCAACGAGCGGACAAAGGAATTATACTCAGAGCACAGACAGTCACTATGTTTGGCGCGAAAGTTAATCAGATTGGAAGGAGGAGAGATTGATTTTTCTCCACAGGCCGGCAGTGTTAGATTTGCGTTGACATTACCTGTCGACATAGAGACTACCTGGCAAGGAGCAGCCTATGAAGCTCCGTAACAGCCTATTCAAACAGGGTCTTAAACTGATCCTCATACCAATAGTTCTGCAAGCGATATTTCTTTGCTGGTTTGCTTTGCTCTACACTGACGCTGCTAACGCAATGAGGTACCAGAATACCCGGTTGTTAGCCTCCACCGCTTGTTCAAAAGTCGGAGTGCTCAGCATGGAACTGGTGGCAAACCTCTTCCTCGCCATCCATATAAGCAGGGAAAAGAAGAGCGACACAATCTCCCTCGGGGTAGGCATAATCTCAATAGAGAAGGAGAAGGAGTTCAAGCTTGCCATCGAGGACCTGGTTGAAACGGGGAGAGACGATGATGAGATTTACAGCCGAACCATCGCGGTAAAAGAAGCCATTCAGAAATTCAAGGAAGAGATTGCCCGTGAATGCCTGGACCCGGAAACAACTTTCATGCTGGATACGGTGAGAAGCATCTACAAAAGAATGACTCCTCTAAGAATGCTTTTGCACAAAACTGTCGAAGAACTAAACGACATGCAATCCGCAAAATCTCTGGATTATTTCACAAAGAGCAACACGGCAGAGATAGTGATACTGTTACTGGTACTTATCGGAATAGCAGCGAACATCTTGGTTGCCTATAGCCTGTGGATGATTTCCAGAAGGAAAGTACTCTCTAACTTGAACACCATTGAAGAAAACTTTCATCGTCTCGCTGAGAACAAAGAACTTCTCCCTCTGATTGACAATGAAGATGAGTTTTCGGCTTTTAATGAGAACTTTCGAGAAATCGCGGAAGAAGTCCTTGCGACCAGATTAGAAAGGCAAAAATATCTGGAAGTAATGAATGAAATCCTCAGAGAGCCACTACTTGAACTCAACACCTTTATAGATCGATTCAAAGATGGCGGGGAGATGCCTATGACCCCTCGGGCCGAGGCGGCGATCGCACGGACAAGCACCACCAACAAACGATTGATCATGATGTTGAATGAGCTCATAGACTTTGAGCAAATTGAAAGAGGCATCTTCTCTATCAATGTCGATGATGCTTCTGCCAAAAGCATTATCGACTCTGCCATAGATTGCACCGGGCCGCCATCCGGCAAGAAGCTAGAAATAGTCTCCAATCTCAAAAAAGATATTACATTCAGAGCGGATGCGGATAGATTGACCCAGGTACTAATAAATCTGTTATCCAATGCGGTCAAATTCTCTCCATCCAACTCGACAATTACTCTGTCGGCGGTCGAGGAAGAGGAAGAAGATACAGTAATCTTCTCCGTTCAGGACCAGGGGCGCGGAATCCCAGAGGAGATGCTGGACAAAATTTTTGAAAGATATGAGCAGGTGGATCAGATCGCAGATAGCAAGAGTCAGAAAGGTTCAGGTCTTGGATTATCAATCTGTAAAAGTATCATCGAAGCACATGGCGGATCTATCTGGGCGGACAATGCCGAGACCGGTGGCGCTATCATGTCATTTTCCGTACCTAAAGATGGAGAGCCCGACAACTAAGACTTAAGGTAGAATCAATAGAAACCATGAAAAAGGCAAGAACTTTCCATTTACGATAGCATCCTCTCTGAGACGTCCGGTGTTAAATACAATCAAAAGCCTGCTGCGCCAACTAGGGTCGCTATTCATCGAAGACGGCATGGACAATATGACCTTGTCAAAACACCTACAGGCAGGAAGAGTTATTTCTGAAGAAAAAGCAGAAGAGCTGGAAGAAGCTATCCAAAAAGATCCTTCGAATCTTATAGTCAGAGCCAGGCTTGTTGGATACTATACTTCTAACAAGTATAAAGACGAAAATTGCAAGAACGGGCTCAGTAAGCATATTCTTTGGATCATAGAAAATATTCCCGAACACTATCTGGCTTCTACCAGTGAATCCCACTTCTATCCGGCAGATCGAGACTACGAAACTGGAAAAGAAGCCTGGAGAATTCAGGTGGAAGCCAAAAGAAACAATGTAGAAGTGCTTCAAAACGCCGCTGCCTACATGTTCATAAAGGACAAAGAACTGGCAGAAACCTATTTATTGGCAGGAAAGAGAATTGACCCTCTTTCTCCAAAGTGGCCAAACAGACTATCTGACTTGTACTGTGAACTGGCAAGCAACTCGTCTGAATATTGGAAGAAAGCAATAGAAGAGAAAAAAGAAGCTTTTCAAAAAGCCTGTTTCTTCGGTCTCAAAGACGGTCTTGATGAACTTCTGCAATTACCATATCTGGCAAGAAACGCTGGTGACAACGGGCAGGCAGCCAATTATGCAGCCATGTTATTGACCCACGCAAGATCCATCAAAGACGATACAAAGAAAGCAAAGTGTATACATGAAGCCAAGAATGTTCTTGGATTACTGGCTTACGATAGAGGCAACTATGAGGCCGCATCAGACTTATTGCTAGAATCTGTATCACTTGACAGAGAGCTTCTAAGAGACCTGCATCCGAGACTAATACTTGCGAAACTCCTTCTAAAACAAGGACTGACATCCGAAGTCAGCACATTTGCTTACAAGTTTACCGACCGTTTTGGAGAGAAGGTGCTACAACGATGGCAATTGGATATAAGAGCCGGCAAAATCCCATCTGATTGGTAGGTTACGGTCATGATGAAACAATACAATAAGCCAGACAAAATCATAATCGTCACACCCGGCTCGATTGTTCTCAATATCTTTCTGATTTTAGTTTTTGTATCACACAGCTACGGAACTCTAGTTGGTCTGCTGAGTCACGCCGATCAAACGCAAAAGGAGGCACCCTGCTTCGACATCGAGTCCCAATTTAATGGTGTCACTCGCAGGATTGAATCTGGTGAAGATGAGCTTCAAGGAGCTTTTATACCGGAAGGTTGCTTTCTATCAAATGTATTCTATGGTTATTCACTAGTAAACACTTCGCTATCACGACCAACGGACTCATCGTTCAGGAAAAGCACAATTAAAAAACTCGAGCACCTTCTCAGAAAAATAGAGCCTTATCAAAACCGTGTTCCTTTTAAATATACCGACAAAAGCTTACCGGGCGGAATAATATACCAGGGGAACATAAATAGACTCAGAGCTGGCTATATTCTTCTGGGTGGAAGCAATTCCAAAATCATAGATGATTTCCACAGCGGGTGTAAGCTGCTTTTCCTTGCATTCTCAGAAGCGAATCCGCCTTTTCCCGAAAGCTTCGGAGGTCTGACATGGCCGGTTGATGGCGTTTGCGCCCTTGACTCACTCAGGCTTCACGATGAGCTATTCAAAACAACATACTCTCAGGCTTGCGACAAGTGGCTTGCCTGGATGAAGTCGCACTTAGACCCCCAAACAAGTCTAATGATCGCCCAGGCGGGTAAAGACAGCGATACTATTATCGATGGCACCAGGGGATGTGCAATGTCATGGAGCCTTGCGCTTCTTCCAGCAATTGACAAGGAATTCTCGCGACAACAATACAAACGCTTCAGAGAACAATGGTTTCAACCATTTGGTCCTGGACTCCTTGGGATTAATGAGTGGTATCAAGGCAAACAAAGACCAACGGACTTTCAGGCCGGTCCTGTGTTCGCAGGTCTGGGTGCGGCAGCAACTGGTCTGGGTATTGCTGCGACTAAGACTAACGCAGACAGTGAATCATTTCATGGAATACTACGTAGCCTTGAACTGTTTGGCTTTCCACAATACAATTTGCAAGGCGAAAAGAATTACTTCTTTGGACTAAGTCTACTGAGCGACACCATAGCCCTATGGGGAAAAACCATTGTTCCCTGGCATCCGGAAAAGTTCTCGCCAGAACAAACTGTGTTCACAAGCTATAAAAAGCACTCTTCGCCGGACAGCTTTCCACTGTTAATCACAGTGGTATTTGTTTTCTCTGTATTTGTCATTGTCACTATTTTCAGAAAAATTGTTCGCTTCTGCAAAAGTGATAAATTCACAAGACCGAAAAGAACCAGACTGATAACTGGGATTGCAGTTTTCCAAACGCTTCTAGTCACGCTCTGGCTTCTATGTCCATTTATTTCCTGGATTCAAGTATTCATCTGCATGGCGGTCACCAGCTTCATGGAAGAACTAATCATCAGACCAAAAATAGTTGCGGATAAGTTCAAATAGAGACTCATCAATCGCGCTTCTTTCTCTCTTCTATCTTTAGATCCACCAACTCAATCAGTTCCTGCCTGGCATGTTCATCCGTCTATCAAGAATTTACTTCGTCTTCAACGCTTCTAAAACAGCCGCTTGAACATTTTTGCATTCGGTCAACGAAGGAAAAACAACCGTTGACCCGGTCTTTTCATCCGCATAGTCAAGCTTAGGAGAAAGATCATATGGTGGCTGACGCAGCAAATAGCAGTAGAAGAAATAGCTCATCAGATAGGTTCCCTTGACACTTGGATGATGCCCATCAGGAGCGTAAAGACTTACATTCGGATATTTTGTCCTCACAATATTCCATGCGGTGCCCACAGGAGCCACTGGAATGTTCAACTTCTTTGACCAGTCCATCATCACTTTGTGCCGCTCTTCGTAGTCCTTAACTTCATCGGTGTATGACTCTACAAGAATAGTCCTTGCACCTGCTCTTCGAATTTCGTTGTCGAACAGCTTGGCGAACCTTTCAAACACTGCTTTTCGTTCCTGGGGCACGCCGGTCTGATCAATGAGAACAACATAGTCCCACTTCGGTCTGGCGCTTCGAATCTCTTTTACCGCAAGCTGACTGCGCCAGTGGTCTTCCAGGGAATAAGAATTTCCAAAAACATATCCGATTGTGATGGGACGACCGTTCATCATACTGGCTAGCATCTTCGGCATATCGTGCCAGTAAAATTTGCTATGACCTATGAACAAAATCCTCTTGCCTGATGAGCTTCGAGCTGCGGTTCCGCTCCAGGGTTCGCCATAGGCAGCAAAAGAGCTGGATCCAGCAAAAAACATGCAAATTAGTAGCACCAACGATACTAGTAACTTTCTGCCTTCCATATTCATTGCTCCCATTGGTAGAGGCAATTATCCCACAATATCGCTTCCCTGGCACTGACACGGCTGAAGCCGATCTTTCTCCGCTTCCATTGGGAATTTCCGCAATGACAAAGTAACCAGTACTGCCTAAACTAATAGTATGCAAAATCAAAGACTCAGACTGACATTCCAATACGCACCGATTGCAGTGATATCTGCCATGGCGATCATCTCAATGATGATCGTGGCAAACAATCAGAAGTTGTTAACGAAGAGAATTGTAGTTCAGATACGCAATCATACAACCATAGCCGATGAAATCGCAGATAGCATAAAGAAGCCTTATAGTCCTGCGCAGCCAACTCTAATTTCCGGTGCAGTAGAAAAGGAACAAGACGAGCACATTTTTGAAATAGAAGATAACTTGTGTACCATAGAAAAACACTACGGTCTCGTAAGATTCGGTGGAGATCCCAGTTACGTCACACCTGAATCCAGCCCCTACTTAGACTTGATCCTAGAAATCCTCAGAGATATTTCCATACTATTGGAGCAGTCCATCACGAACCAGAAAAACATTATGGTTATGGGCGCGATCACTTTCTTCCTAATCCAAACCCATATTTTCAAACAACGGAGATGCGCTAAATCGGTAGCGGCATCCCTCTCGGGAGCCCTCTTCCTGGCAGGACTATTCTTCGGAATTACTACCTGAAATCACCGAACTTATTCATCACTTCCGGTATCATCATCTTCCGTGTCAGATTGCTCATGGGATTCTTTGTTCAGCAACTCAGGCTTCTTGCCGGTCTCTTGCTCTCTCTTCTTATCTATGAACTTACCGATAAGATTGCCTTCTTCAGAGCCATCTGGCTTGACGATGGTCCAGTCGACAATCTCTTTTTCAGCAAACTCTACTTTGTCACCTTGCTTGTAGTTAGGCAGGATTCTTACAACATTCGCCAGGGTTCCAGTCAACTTGTCCCCTTTCCAATTCTGTACACGAATGAAGACCTGTTCATATTGCCCTTCTTCATCGTATAGCTTGACTGTCATGTACAGTTTTTCTCCAGAGTACAAGCCATTTAAGAACCGGGTCTTCACATCGGGTAAACCGGCTCGAGCCTTCTCTATCAATGGAGCGAATTCCTTTTCAAGCTTCTCTTTTTCAGCAGATGAGGCGTTAAGAGGTGAGTCTTTCAATGCCTTTTCGTACTTGGGAAGTTTCAGTCCAGTCTCTTTCGCTTCTTTTAAAGCAGCAACAGCCTCTTCATCTTTACCTAGTCGTTTTAGTGCTGTTGCTTTGGCAAAGAGAGCCAACCTTTGAAATTCAGGCTCCATTGATTCTATTCTGTCTGTATTAACGCACATGTCTACGACTTTTTGATAGTTGCTCTGTAGCATAAGCGCGTTCATCATGCTCATGTAGATCTGGTCATCGATTTTCCGAATCTTAGGTTCTTCCTCATATGCAGCTTTCAATACATCGTAAGCCTTCTGCACATGCTCTTTCATTTTGTCTTTGGCACCATCCGAGCGCCCCATGAAAGCAGCGATAGAAAGATGCTGCAAACCAATCTGAGAACCGGCAACTTTTGGGAAAAGTCCAAGCTCTTTAGATTTGTACAAGTCAGCTAAGGCTTCTTCCTTCAACTTCAGTCTTGCACCTTCGGTAATATCATTGTCTCTTTTCTGACTGAGAAAGTTCTTCATGGCAGCACGGTTCATATATAGTGGTGCCGACTTGGGAGAAGCTTCAATCGCCTTATTGGCTTCCGCTAGAGCACCTTTGATATCACCAGCTTTGAAGCACTTTAGCATCGCCGCCACATGCTTCTTGGTATGCTCGTCAAACTCTGTCTTCGGGAAGGCTTTACTAATTTCCCCGGCAGGTTTGACTTTTAGTGGTGGCTCCAGGTTGGGAGTATGAGGCACGCCTTTTGCCATCGCGGCAGTAACACCACTGGCGGCAATAGAAAAACTGAGCAGGGCAAAAATAAAGCGCATAAAACTTCCTCGACTAATCTGACTCAATCGTTGCGAGTAACAGGATAGCAGGACTCAAGCCCGGGCGTGTTAAATTCCTTCCCGAAGAAGTTTTCCGGCACTCATACGTGTTTCCCCCAGAGCTGTAACGATGTAGTCACAGTGATGCTCAATGCTGGTAATAGATAGCGCTGGCGGAGGCGAATATGTTAGAGACAGCAGGTACAGCGGATGCAAATCAGTATGACCTGGAATCATCAGCGACCACAGCGGCGAATGCCCTGGACAACGGCAGCCTCTCAAGGGAGGCGGCGGAGACAGTGTTCAACCGAGAACATAAAGCAGCCATCTCGGCAGGAGCCGAAGTGGACTTTATCAAGACAGTGGATGAACTAGAGAAGGATGGCGGTGGGCTGGACCTGGCGGCCAGATACGACCTCAACCATACTCCTCTTGAATTTCAAATTTTGCCCCATGATTGGCATACCGACGCTAAGAGCATGGCGACTCTGATGGATGCGGGGAAAGCCCCAGAAGCTATCAAGCTTCAGTACGACATGGATGGCAAAATAAAAACCGCCTTTCCCGGGATCACCAATATGCTGGAAGTAAGAAGACAAAAGCAAAGCTGGATGAAGACCATAGACTTTTACGAGCAGTCAAATAAAGGCTATGACGTCAATATTTTTGACATGCCGGGAGGCTCAGAAGCGCGCTTCGATTTCTTGCGAAACCCATTTATAGACAAGTAAGAGAATAAGCGACGAAGATTTCCACAGAATATCAAGGGTAGCTCCAGCGACTTCCTTACCGGCT
The DNA here is from genome assembly GCA_030431355.1 of bacterium. The sequence continues at coordinate 2,767 of JAUIJG010000051.1, read as the reverse complement.
ATTTTTCCGGCAAGACTTCTTTAAACACTCGCAGAGCATTACCTCCCATTATCTTGGCAATCTCTTCATCGGTGAAGCCTGCTTTCTGAAGGGCCTCCGTAACAAGGCTAAGCTGGCTCGCATCAAAGGGTGTAGTCACCGCTCCATCGAAGTCAGAACCCAGACTTACATGATCAACACCTGCGACCCTGGTGGCATATTTTATCGCCCGAACAATCGCCCCTACATCCCTGCCGCCAACAGCAGTCTTCCAATAGCCGATACCGATCACTCCTCCTGTTCGTGCCACGCCACGCAACTGATCATCGGATAAATTCCTATTATTATTGCAGGTACCTTTTACCCCTGTATGTGATACCACTATCGGTCTGGTAGAAATTCTTATCGCATCTCTAAAAACCGCAGGAGAAGCATGGGCGAGATCCACTATCATGCCTTTCTTCTGCATTTTCTCTATCATTTTGATCCCTAAAGGTGTGAGTCCGCCTCTCTTTTTCCCGTGGGCCGAGCCGCCAATATTATTGTCGAAGAAATGCACCGGAGCAATTAGACGAATGCCTCGATCATAGAACACATCGATATTCTTCAAATCCCCTTCTAGAGCATGGGCTCCTTCGATACCAAGGATACCGGCGGTAATATCATGCTCACGCTCTCGACGGCTCAGGTAATTGTCCAGATCGCTGACAGACTCGACAACTGTAAGCTTGCCATCCGAACGCCGGGCAAAATCTCTCAGCTTGTCAGCCTGAAATAAAGTCCTTTGAGAAAGGCTCCGCCAGGTCGACGGCGGCCATCCCTGGACTATGGAAAGGCTGGTGATCTTGTCCGAATCACCGGAGTTGCTTCCAATATTCATGTCTTCAGGAACTTTGGTTACTATGGTAAAGACCTGAACCGCCACATTTCCTTCTATAAGCCTTGGAACATCAACATGTCCCCGCTCATTTCTCTTTAGCAAATCTCGATTCCATAGTAGAGAGTCAGCATGCAAATCCACCACCGTCAGGGAGCTATGCAGTCTCTTGGCGCTCTTAATTTGACTTTGAATTTTGGCTCGCGCCTGGGAATCTGCTCCGGAAGGAGTCGGGCTGCCACTCCTTGCCGCTCTGCCACTGGACACAATCCGATTAAAATTACTGTCGATCTTGCTGGAGACGATAAAGCAAACAAGCACCACACCGGCGACACTGACAGCCACTATAGAGAGAAAAGTTCGCAAAGGTAAATTTGGTCCTAAGTATCCGGATTGAGGTTGTCCACCGGTCCCCTACCGAAAGTAAATCTTTCCGTCAATAATAACCTGCCTTTATCCCAGCAGACAAACTGAGTCAATAATTCTTTTCCGGGCATGTGAGTCTGATCGGAAGGTACATAGCCCCAGGTCCATCCTGGTACGCTGGGGGGATCGACTACGACGGCATATCCTCCCGGCTCTTTTTCTACCACTCGACAGATCACATTCTGGCCCGGTTTGAAGTTGACCCTGTTGTAATCGGAATAGTAAGACTGCCCCGCTTCATGCACACTCAGATCCTCATCCAGTTTTCTCTCTCGGGCAGCTTTCCTCGCGGCCCTTCTGGCTTGCCTTTCCGAAGGACTGAGAGCCTCGCCGGAAGGTCTTCGAAAAGGAACGACGTTATCATCACTATCTGAGTAGTCAGACATGCAAAATCACACAGAGAACTGGTAATAAATCCATTCTAGCATCGCTCCATTACGATAGATTACTGACCACAACTGCCAGGACCCAAAAGCGCCACAGAGCGAATGCTATACTCCTCTCCACTGGTTCAAGGAAGAGATGGCAATGGAAAATACCCCAGAATCTCCGGACGTAACAAGAGCCCCTGCGACCACCACTCAAGTCGGTGGCAAGCCAAAGGCGGGAGTCGGCACAGTTATCGCGGGACGCTACAAACTCCTGGCCGACATAGGCTACGGAGGCATGGGCAGAGTGTTCAGAGCCCTGGATACAAAGCACGACGAACTCCGTGCCCTCAAAATAATGCACAATCATCTCCAGTCGGATGCTACCAATGTGAAGCGATTTGAGAGAGAGGCGGAGCTAGCTCTCGGACTGAAACACGAGAATATTGTGGAAGTTATCGACTTCGGACTGACAGAAACCGGTGAACCCTTCATAGTCATGGAACTCTTGAAAGGAGAGAGCCTCGACGACCTTCTCAAACACGAAACCAGGCTGCCGCTGGATCTGTTCGCCATTCTCTTTCCGCAAATTTGTGAAGGACTCAGCTATTCCCATGCATCAAACGTTGTGCACCGGGACATTAAGCCAAGCAATATCATGATCATCGATTCCCAGGAAGGTGAACAGATAAAGATTGTAGATTTTGGCATAGCCAGAGTTTGCGGCACCACAGGGGTAGTTTGTCCGACCAGCTCCACCATACTGAAAGCCCAGCCGGAGTCGGACAAGGACTTGAGCCCGGGGCAACGGGAAGAATTGCAGAGACTGACCCAACCCGGAGAGATTTTCGGCAGTCCTCTCTACATGAGTCCTGAACAGTGCCAGGGAGAAGAAGCTGACTGCCGCTCCGAAGTTTACGCCATGGGTTGCATGATGTTTGAATCTCTAACCGGCAAACCACCTTTAAAAGGTGAGAACGCGATGGACACTCTTCTTCTGCGTATCAATGAAGAAGCGCCTGCTATCAACAAGGTGGTTCCCGGCGTGACATTTCCCGATACCCTGGAAGCAGTGGTGGCTAAAGCCCTTAAGAGAGATCCGAATGAACGCTACCAG
>JAUIJG010000522.1 GCA_030431355.1 bacterium | reverse complement strand
TCGTCGGATAGTGGTTCTGAGGAAAAACCCAAAGCGAAGCCGAAGGCTAAACAAAAGCAGACACAGATTGCCAGCAAGCCCAAGAGCAAGGCCAAGCCTAAGACTAGCAGTAAGTCCAAGCCGAAGCCTCAGTCCAAGAAAACCCAGGTGGCTTCTGCCGAGAAGAAGGAAAACAAAGTCTATAAGGCTAGAGCGGTTAAGCATGAAACCGAGACGGTGACTGTAGTGTCACAAGCTACCGGCGGCGTCCTTCATGTGGATGTAAGCCTCCACCATATCTAAACTTTTGACAGTCTGCCCAAAAGTAGCATCTCTTCTGAGGTGCTACTTTTTTATTTTGCGCCTGTAGCAAAATATTATATTGATTTGGTATCTTAACCATGCCTTTACCGATCTTAGAAGAGTATTGGTCTGTAAGCGTCTAAAAGGGATTTGAGAATCTCTACTGAAAAATGATCTGGATAATGTCATTCGGAATGTGTGTGGTTTTGGCGGTTGCTTTTCTAGTTGTATTTCGTCCCACACTTTTTGCCTTTCTCGCCAGCGGTAGTGCGTCTAAACGCCAACCAGACCCTGATCGCTATATGAAAGCTATGCGTGGTATCAGGTACTAACCTGACAAGATTTTGCTGCGGTCGCGGTGAGGAAATCGTGATAACCAGCGGAAATTGCCCACTTTATTAGTGGATGCAAATGTTTCTTTCAGCAGGACAATTTATAAATGTCTTGTTCATCTTGTAAACGGTTCGTTTGAGGACTGAGATCATGCCTGGAACTGCCTTAGGGCTATTCTTAATCGACTTTCTGGTCAAGCCTTTTGCCAGAATCTACGAAAAGTGGCCTATCGCGATGCTTCTCGTGTGTTTAATCATCTACGGAATCATCGGCTACATCGTGGTTAAGTCTGTATATCTCACGGATGAGCGCTACTATTAGAGCTTTTCTGATTTCAAAATCCGACTTTTGATATTGTTCCAGGACAGGCATGTTGCCTTGAACTCCCGGAGCGATCTAAAAAACGCACTATGACTTCTTTGTGCGTTATTCGAGGGGTTCGACAGAGAGCAGCTCAATGCTGAGCATGTCGCTTTCCAGGTCGACCAGACCGATGTACTGTTCAATGCAGTTCGATAGACCCCTGGCTGGAACATCATATTCAAGCTTGTAAGTGCCCACGGTGAGAAGCTCTCCTTCGTAACCATAGGTCTTGTATTGGAAGCAGACATTCTTGACCGGAACGTTGTTGTAGTTTTTCACCCGTATCCAACAAACCGGGCAGTTAATCACCCAGAGACCGACGATATGCCAGTCCACAAGCTCCAGATAGACATTTTTGGTTAGTTCCGGATCACCGTGACAGGGCGGTCCGGAGCATCCGGTCAGGGTTGAGAAGCTGAGCAAAAACGCGGCTAGAGCAGGAAGCACACGGCGCCACAAATATCGGCTTCCCACGGGGAAGCTTAGTCTAGTGGGTAAGGGTATTCCTGGCCGCATCTGGGTAATTTAAATATATGGTAGATATCCCTGGTTCTGGGCGATTCCCAGGAGTACCAAAACCACAAAAAATGCGATTAATCCGAAAAAAAATGTTTCGCCTTCTGCCATAATCGTTAGATAGAAAGCTCCAATGAAGTGCAAATGTCATTATATAGCAGGTCCGGCAGGTTACACCATGCGGTTTTCCGGGGGGTATCGCATTAATGAAGCCTAAACTTAGCGTTCCCGCCCCAATAACATTGGATAGCACGCATTTAGAGCTGGTGCGCCGGGAATTCGGCCAGGATGATAGTTCCATTAATAATGTAATCTATCTAAACACTGGGTCTGTTGGTAGGAAACCGGCTTCGGTTCTCGATTCCATAAATTCGGGATGGAGACGGTTGAACATCAATCCCACCCGGGTTACCTATCTGGAAGATGAAATCAAGGAAGAAGCGAGAGAGGCTGTGGCTGAGCTTCTATCCGTCGACAAAGATTGTCTTCTTCTCACGGATAGTACCACCCAGGGTTTGCAACTGATTCTTCAGAGTCTCTTGAAAAAGGCTGGAGACGAGGTGATCGTAACGGATCGGCAGCATGGCAGCACCGGCACGATTTTGCGATATCTCGAAGATACGCGTGGAATAAGGGTTAAGACTTACAAGATAGAGACCGGCTGCTCCACCGAGCAGATGAGTCTGGAACTTCTCAACTATATTACCGGGAACACCAGGCTGGTTCTGATTAGCGAAATAGATTGCTTTTCGGGCTGGCGTCCGGAGCTTACTCTCTTGAGCGAAAGTCTCAAGCTGCTGGATATACCGCTTCTGGTGGATGCTGCCCACGCCCCGGGCAACGGTGTCACAAGACCATCTAGATTTCCGCTCTGGGTGGGAGCCGGGCACAAGTGGCTTGGCGCCCCGAATTCCTGTGCATTTGCCTATATAAGCAAAGACTGGATTCCCTTAATAGAACCGGTCTGGATTGGGGATGGATTTTTCGAGATTCGTGAAAACGAAATCTATGACCTGCGTCGTTTTGAGTTGAAAGGCAATCCCGATGTGGTCAAATGGATGGGGCTTAAAAAGGCTGTGGAGCTTTATCAAAGTCTTGATCAAAAGCAGATTGATGAATACCAGAAGTCCCTTTTGCTATATCTGAGGGCCAGGCTTCTGGAGATAGATGGAGTCAGGTTGAGGAATCCGGGCTACCATGATCCCGAAGGTGAAGAGAGTGCTTCGATGCTGGCTTTCTATCTTCGTCCGGAGCGGTTAAAAGTGAACAATTTGCGAGGTTCTCTCTGGGAGCGTGACAAGATCTGGGTTCATCAAGATTATCTCGGGCGCAATCCGGGCTGTGGTGCTAGAATCTCCTGTCACTACTCCGTCAAGCAAGAGGATATCGACAAGTTTATTGAGGCTTTGACGTCTTTGCTTTCTTAGTCTGATGAAAACTCTCTAAACTGGTATCGCATACAGTGAACAAGAAATTCTCCTTAGAAGAGGGTAACAGGACAGAGAGGAAGACCAGTTCTTCCGATGCTTCGGTCTATCTTCCTGTATCTCAGCCAAACGATTTCCGACCTGCCGCATTTCTATCTGACCGGCATCTGATGACCATAGTGCCTTCACTCTGGCCTCGTAGATTTCCAGCTTCTCTGGATAGAGAAAAAGTGGAACACCTGGTGGATGTAAGTGAGACGGCCAGGGTCAAGGTGGTTGTTAATCGACCGAAACCCGACTCTACTTCTCTATCACACAGGGACGTTGGCCTG
>JAUIJG010000521.1 GCA_030431355.1 bacterium | reverse complement strand
TGCACGTTGGCGCTGTCCAGGTCGCTGAGTTCCGCTTCTGAAGAACGACTTCGGCCAAGGCTTGATGCTTTGGTGGACGGCAGTTTGTTATAGGCGATTACCTGGTTCTTTCCTGATCCGGAGATTGAATATTGCTTTCTTGCTTTTTTAGCATGGCTGTAACTGGTGACCCTTGGCCTGATGGCTAGCTCGGTCTTCACGCCGGCGTTCTGGTTGAAGAGAGGTCCTGTCTGGTTGAACTGGTTGAATTGACCTTGTTCCAGGCGTTGACGGTTTTCTCTAACCTGTTTCATGGCTATCTGGGGAGCGCTGCCGATTCGCTTTAAAATCCCCATCAAAAGTTTGACCCCAGCTTCCGGTGGCGCTTCCGGGGTGATCTTTCGAGTTGCTTTTGGGGCAGCTTTTGAGGCGCTTCCCCTGGCCGATACCGTCCTTGATTTTTTCAGGTTTCCGCCCCTGGCTTCAGGAGCATCATAGATGAGAGTGAATGAGACCGCCGCCAGTATCACCGATACTGGTAGGCAAAAATCTCTTATCGTTCTCAGCTTTAGCATTAGTTGTCTCCGGCTTTGTCTGGCCCTAACTTTCCTTCCCATTCAGCTAGCTCGCTCTGGTTGATCAGTCCACGTTTGTTTGCCAGGAAGACAGCTCTGCATCTTTGATTGAACTCTGTCTCTCTGGATTCTCCACGACCGGGAATTCCGAGCTTGGAGTAGAGGGATTTTAGTCTGGACTGAATTGCTTTTTCGGTCAGATAGAGCTTTCTGGCTATGGCTGAATCTGTCATTCCCAGGGCGATACAAACCAGCGCTTCATATTCTGCCGGAGTTAAACTGGTGGCTCTATTCTGGGTTCTCTGAATAACCCGAGCGATGCCGGGATGTATCCAGCAGTCTCCGGATAGTACTGCCCTGGCTGCTTCTATCACCTGCTCGTTGGAAGCGTTTTTCAAAACATAACCGAAGGTTCCGTCCGGAGGGACAACTTTCCAGAGCTGACGGACATAGACTTCGTCAGAGAAGTTGGAGAGCATGATTACTCCCGCTTCCGGTAGCTTGCCTAGAATCTGTTCGGCTGCCTTGATGCCGGAAAGTTTCGGCATTTTGATATCGAGAAAAATCAAGTCCGGCTTCAGGCGGGCGGATAGTTCAACGGCCTCCATCCCATCGGTACCTTCGTGGAAAGGTCCGTGGTCTGCCAGGTTGTCTTCCAGCAGTTCTCTCAGCCATTTACGGTCTCTTTGTTCATCATCCACTAGAAGAATAGTCATTTACTTTTTTTCCTTTTGGGTTTTCTGATACGTTCAAAGGAAGTTCCAGCGTAAGCTCGGTTCCTGTGTTAAATGATTCCGGGGTTTGCCATTTTACCTGGGCGCAAATAAGTTGGGCTCTCTGTCTGATGTTCACTAATCCATGGGAATCAGACCTTATTTTGCTCCTGTCTATACCCTTACCATTATCCTTTACGGAGATGCGCAGGATGTTGTCCTTTAGTCCGATGGATATCTCCACCCTTGAGGCGCCTGAGTGTTTTTGGACATTGTTCAGGCTTTCCTGCACTATTCTATAAAGTTGGAGCTTGGTCATGTCACCAATTTGATAGTCATCTTCACTATCGAGATCATTAAAGCTCGTTTCAATATCCATGTCTCTTTCCAGGATAACAAGTAAATTGTCCAGGGCGGGCTTGAATCCCATTGTTTCAAGCACGGAAGGATGCAAGTCGTTAATTACCCGGCGCATTTCCACCACCGCCGTATCGAGCTTTTCTCTCATCTCCAGAGGAACAGGGTTCTCCTTGAGATCCTGGGAGAGTCTATCCGCCATCCTGGCCACCGAGGAGAGAGCCGGCAAAGTTTCATCGTGTAGATCTTCGGCGATTCGCTGACGCTCTTGCTCCGCTCTTATCTGCATGGCTTCCCGGGCTTCGGCAAGCTCCCTGTTTCTCAGGCGTAAGTCTGTGTCCAGATAGATAAGGGTACCGAAAATGAAACTGAGCATGATCACCGCCAATAGCGGAACGATCGGAACATGTACATGGGCCAGTTGAAAGAGAACCTGGGTGCTTGCCACCAGCACCATCGAAATGCAGAGGAAGCTGGTAGTACGGGTGCTCATGCGCAGTACCGAAGCTATTGCTCCCAGGGCGCCTCCTGCCAGGAGTAGGAGATGGTGGAGAATATCTCTGGGAAAAGTGCTGATGATCCTGTTTTTGTGAATAGTGCGGATGGCGTCGGCCTGAATCTGGGCATGGGTGACGCTATCGTCAAGGGGGGTCCTCACCTGGGGGGTGTTGTCTTTCTTCTGGGTAAATCTGGTTCCTATAATGACCACCTTGTTGCGGAGGGCGTTCTTTGAAATCTCTCCGTTTATTACTTCGGTTGTTCTATAGGTGTCATATTTGGTGCCTGAGAAATTTATGTACAAAGGCAAGTTCTGGGTAGTGAATTTAGGCATCTGTCCGATAGAAGGACCTACACCACCTTTGCTCGCTATCAGGGCGGCTACGGCCTTGGGCAGGGAGTCGAAAGATTCCTGCCCATAATTGTATATTGGGCTTGTGGTCTCGGTATCGGTGACGATAAGAGGCAGCTGGCAGACCAGACCGTTAGGTTCTCGAATAAGAAAGTCATAGGCGCAGGCGGCGCTGGCTTTTCTCAGCTCCGAAGAAGGAAAGTCGGACGGGTCTTCGAGATTGCCCAGCAAGGCGAGCACAATATTTGAGCGATAACGACGGAAAACCTTGATTAATGAAGGATCCGGTTTTCCGCTCAGGTCGATATCCACCACGACCAGAAGGGGATTCTGTTTCTCTATTTCATTTATAAGCTCTGCCAGAACTTCTTGAATCGGCTCCGGCCCGTCTTGTAAGGGCTCCGCTTCCAGGTCGAACTGGTCTTCGTCGTCATAGGTGACGATACTGATATCCTGGGATGTGGAGCCGGGAAATATTTTCGAATTGATCTCATGGGCGACCTTAAATCGCCATTCGAGCAGGTTCAATTCCATAGTATCCAGCACGGGAGACTCCGCTAGTAATATCGTAGCCAGGCAACCTGCCAGGGTGCCCCAGAATAGCCGCTGGAACAAAAGTCCGTCGCGCCCTTGCTTTAATGTTTGGGCTGGGAGTCGGCGTTTCAAAGACGCCAGCAGTTGCCTCATTTTTTCCACCGAAGCATAAAATTCAAATGTATATGCCTCATGATTAGTCTAGCTCGGCTCCGGGCGCAATTGGCTGGGGTAAACCCCGAGGTTTTAATAGGGCACTTATTGGAGT
>JAUIJG010000050.1 GCA_030431355.1 bacterium | reverse complement strand
CTCCGCTGGTGAAGTAGTTCAACACAATACCGAGCAATCCCACGCCCCGCGGTTCGCCAGGGAAGGAAAGCAACGTCAGAAGAAGAGAGCAGCTATTCCGGAGAGTCTGGTGAGGGAGATGCAGTCGCTGAATGCTTTATTGCTCAGGGAGAGAATCTTTCTAGCTATTCATTGGACTATTTTTGTAAGCGCAAACCTCTTTGGTTTTTATCTAGCTTCCCAATGTTATTCCGGTTTCCATGGAGACGAAGTGACCAGATTCGTCCTGGCACTTACTCCCCTTACCTTTATCAATGCCGTGGCGCTGGCCTGTCTTGCTCCTATAAGAGGAACAAGAAGAGAGATCTCTCGGGTGAAAGAGAGAATGCAGTATCTAAAAGTCCAGCTAGAGTACGGAAACCTTTTCTAACTGCTGCAGAGCCTATTTAGTATCATTCTATATTTCAGTACATCATCACTTTGAGGATTGAGCATCGACAGGGTGGAGAGATGATTCTCCAGCTCTTTGATTCTTGGTCTGTATTTATCCGGTTGCTGTTCCGCCTGGTGAAAGAGCGCTCTTATCAGGCGTCTTTTAGCGCGGGGCAAATTAGGTTTTTCATTTACCACAAGACCGGATACAACCTGCTTTGAGTTGTGTTTATGAAATCTTGTCTTCTTAATATTCAGCCTGAAACCTTCCACTTCCACAATATCGGATATGGTGCGCATATCTGCCAGGGAGAATGTGCTGTTCCCGGAGATGGTTATGTCGTCGCAGTATCGAGTGTAGCTCCATTCGTTGCCGGCGCAGAACTCTGCCAGGTCTGCATCCATGGAGTAGGCGATTAAATTGGCCAGATAGGGTGAGGAAGGCGCTCCCTGGGGAAGACAGCCTATGTAGGTGGTTAGCTCTGTCAGGACACAGGCCACCGGAAAAGAGAACCCCAGTCTTAAAAAGAGTCCAAGCACTCTTTCGGAGGAGATTGAGCCGAAAAAGTCTTCTATATCCGTGTTGAAAACAAAGCGCTTTTTGCAATGGGGCGTGGCGTTCGTGAGGATCGACATACCCGGTCTGAAGCCGGTACATTCATCAGGTAGAGGTATGTCGGCCAGGAATTTTTTGACGATTGCTTTCTGAACTTTTTTTAGAGGCTTTCTTGGAGCCGCTACCAGACGAGTATCTCCAGTGCTCTTCTTCTTGCGAAAGCGGGTATAAAACTCTTCGGACCTGTATATATAACGAAGCAGCTCAAATTCTGATGACTGAAGGGCGTTAGCTAACTGAGCTACGGTCTGGATATCGTACATCTATTTATACCGTGAAAAACCACGCACAAATGTAGAAAACGGGGAAAGACTCTTTACCCCGCTAGGAAGAATGCGCTCGAAACGCTCGTATCCTGCATTAGAAGACTCGTACCTATCTCAATTTGAACCGAGTCCCAGCAATTAGTTTGGTTAGCTGGAAGTTACCTACAACATCTGGTTGACGAAACATCAACCTACCCGCCGAAGCGGTCCAGAGTAAATAGAGTCTTCCCTCGTTTCTACGTTTTGTTGATTCTCAGTTGATTTGAATCGCCCTCGGTCAACACATTGATCTAACTCTACCTTGTAACGAATGTCAACGAGCTTTAGGGTTCGTTAGCGGATTCACAGGGGTGATATATAAAGTCGAGGGCTTGAATATATTCACCAGGTTTGGTGATCGATAGCGGATTAAAAACACTTGAATTTGGCGTTTAATCCGGTCTGATTTTTGAGTTTGCACTAAATATGATGCTAGGACTGATCCGCTTGAGGCTGGTAGGCTAGATTTGGTTTCCTGGCAGCCATGGCCTCGTCCAGTTTCTTAACCGGAGTCGTGTGAGGTGCATTGAGGACTGTTTCGGGTGAGTCGATGCTCTCCTGATCAATCTCTTTCATTATCGAAATGAATTGATCAAGGGTCTCTTTCGATTCGGTCTCGGTGGGCTCAATCATCATCGCTTCCGGTACCACCAGCGGGAAGTATACGGTGGGGGCGTGGACGCCGAAGTCCAGCATACGCTTCGCTATGTGGGCAGTGGAGACGCCCCGGGACTTTTGGGTGGAGCCGGACATGACAAATTCATGCATACAGGGTTGACCATAAGGAACTTTGTAGTTCTCCTTAAGGTTGGCTTTTAGATAGTTGGCGTTTAAAATGGCGTCTCTGGATACCTGGGCCAGACCGTCGCAGCCGTTGGCCAGGATATAGCTGTAAGCCCTTACAAGAATTCCGAAATTGCCGTAGAAGCCTTTCACTTTCCCAATTGACTGGGGGCGATTCCAATCGAATTGATAGCGGTCGCCGGTCAATTTTACGGTCGGCTTAGGAAAGAACGGCTCCAGCTCTTTTATGGCGGCCACGGCGCATCCTCCCGGACCGCCTCCGCCGTGAGGAGTTGAGAAGGTTTTGTGCAAATTCAGGTGACAGACATCGAATCCCATGTCGCCCGGGCGGACAAGACCCATGACGGCGTTGAGATTGGCACCGTCATAATAGAGCAATCCACCTGCTTCGTGAACCAACTCCTGCACTGTCCAGATCTCCTCTTCGAAGAGACCAAGGGTGTTCGGATTGGTTAGCATGATGGCCGCGGTGTCCGGACCAAGGGCTTCCTTGAGTGAGTCTATGTCAACCAAACCTCGGTCATTGGACTTCAGCTCCACAACCTCAAAGCCTGCCATGGCAGCCGTTGCAGGATTGGTTCCATGCGCGGTATCGGGAACTATTACCTTGGTTCGATTCAACTCTCCTTTTGATTCAAAATAAGCCCGGATAAGAAGTAATCCGGTCAATTCACCATGGGCACCGGCGGCAGGTTGAAAGGTCACATGGGGTAAGCCGACTATCTCTGAGATTGTTTTCTCCAGGTTCCAGAGCAGTTCGAGAGCCCCTTGAATCTGGTCTTCCGGTTGATGGGGGTGGAGGTCTCTGAATCCTGAGAGCCCCGCCATGGCATCATTGACTTTGGGGTTGTACTTCATGGTGCAAGAGCCCAGGGGATAGAAACCGGTGTCGATGGAGTGATTGAGTTGGGAGAGGCGAACGAAGTGCCTCATGCAGTCGAGTTCGCTCACTTCCGGCAGATGGGCTGCTTCTTTTCTCACTAGATTAGAGGGAATCAGCTCTTCCAGCTTCTTTTCCGGGACGCCGGGTTCTGGCAGGACGGCTGCGGTTCTTCCTTTACTGGATTTTTCATAAATCAATTTTTCCATAACCGTCTCCTCTCATCTCTCCTTGTTTAGGTATTTCCGGGTTCCGAATTAGTGTTCGAAAATACCGGTAAATCCTTTGATGTCAAGCTCGCATATAGTCGGGATTGTCTTGAATAGCTTCTGGGCAAGCTCCATTCGATCTTCCCGCTCCAGAACTTCAGTGAGTTTCTCTTTTAGAGGAGGAAGAACTCTTACATCGTTTGCCGCATATTCCAACTGGGCGTCGGTCAAGTCTTTTCTTGCCCAATCGCTTGTCTGATTGCTCTTGTCAAGTTCCATGCCGAGCATCTCGGAGACCAGGTACTTGAGGCTGTGTCTGTCGGTGTAGGTGCGCACCAGCTTCGATGCTATTTTTGTACACCAGATCGGGTTGATGTCTATATCCAGGTAGTATTTCATCACGGCTACGTCGAAGCGAGCGTAGTGAAACAGTTTGACCACCGACTCCGCCTCGAATAGCTTTTTCAGATTCGAGTCTTCCCGGGTGGGTAACTTTTTAGGGTCGTGGAATTTCACGAAGGTGACCAGACCGTCATCGTCACAGATTTGAACCAGGCAGAGCCTGTCCCTGGGTATCTTGAGTCCGCGTGTCTCCGTGTCTACGGCTATGCATCCCTTGGTCAGATAGTGCTCCAGGACACTGTCCGGAATGTCGAAATCAAAAACTTGTGGCTTCTTCTCTTTCACTAAAACCTCTGTGGTCACTTTGGATCCCCTTTCAGCAATTCTGCCGGAACCAGCACAGGTAATATTATAGGCACTGTCAGTGCCTGGGTCCTCTTGAAAGACCACTTATGAAGCAGTCTATAAGTTAGGATCTCTTCATATGTTTCCGGCTAAATTACTCTGGAGACTAGCATCCAAAAATCAGTAAGCCTCATCGAGAGCTTCGGCGATATGTTTGACATCCACATTAAGTCCACGCTTTCTTATCCCGGCTTCCAGTTGGAGCTGGCATCCCGGATTGCTGGTTATCACAGTCCTGGCACCGGTCGATTCCAGGCAATCGAGCTTGTTGTCCAGGACCTTCAGAGCTAGTTCTGTGTTGAAAAGATTGTAGATCCCTGCCGAACCGCAACAATGCTCTTGATCAGGCAATGGGGTCAGCATACAGTTTTTGTCATTGCCTGCCAGGGCTTCTAAAAGCTCCAGGGGTTCCTTGTGGATATTCTGGGCATGGGCTAGATGGCAGGCAGCATGGTAAGTGGTGGGTTCCTGAAATTTTTCTCCTGTCATCGGAAACTTGAAGCGGGCTAGAAATTCGCTTAGATCAAAGACTCTTTCGGAAAATTCCTCGGCTTTATGTTTCATCTGCGGATCATCTTCAAAAATGGATTTGTAATGTTTGAGCATGGCTCCACATCCTGCCGAATTAACGACGATAGGATCTTGGCCGAAGCCGAATTTCTCTATGTTCTTTCTTGCTAAATCTCTGGCAATTTCCTCCTCCCCCTGATGATAGGCGAGGGCTCCGCAACAGGTCTGTGGTGGCACTGAAACGCTATGACCTTGTTTGAGCAGGATGCGCATGGTGTTATGGTTGACATGGTTGTAGAAGACATCCATGATACAGCCGGAAAACAGAAGTGCATGGAGACCCGCTTCGGTGTTGTCCCTGGGGTCGAGTCTTTCCGGCAATGGAATATGTCCTCTGACTTGCGGGGTAAATTGCTCCCATTGGGCCAATCTCTCCAGAAATGATCGTACCGGAGATGGTGTTGAATACGGTGCGGTATGTCGAACCACTTTTTGAAAGAAGTCCCTTCCCATTAACAGCTGCCATAGACCCATCAGGTGACCGATGAGCTGGAGAAGAAAGTAGTTGGGAAGCAGAAACCTAAAAGCCAGTTTTGAGAAAAACCTTGCTCTGACCGGCTTACGCTCGGCCAATTTCGGTCTTACACTGTCGAGAATTTTTTCGTAGTTCACTCCGGAGGGGCAGGCTGTCTGGCAACCAAGGCATCCCAGGCATGATTCAATGTGGGAGGACATTCGATCGCTCATGGGCAGCGCGCCGGAGACGAACTGATCAATCAAATATATTCTTCCCCGGGGTGATTCGACCTCTCTACCGGTGGCTAGATAGGTGGGGCAAGCCGGTAGGCAGAGCCCGCAATGAATGCAAGCTTCCAGGGTCTCTCTGTCTAGAATTGACTCTTTATCCGAATCGGATCTGGGCACGATCTCTTCTGTCATTTAAAACCTCACCAGAGGGTTTAGAATTGAACTAGGATCAAACTTTTCTTTCACTCTGGAGACCAGCTCCTCGATCACCCTGGTGCCCTCCTGCCTCTCTTTGGAGCGAATGCATTTTGCCCGGTATTGTCTTGTTCCAGGTAGAAAGGCGTCAAACTCCACTCCGTCTCTATGCCAGAGATTAAGGGTCTTATCATCTACGTTGAGACAGAATTTGCCAGTTGCCGGTCGATAGAACCACCTTCTTTCCGAAGACCAGATTGCCAGTTCAGCCCTTTTTAGGACATCAGGGAAATCCTGCGGCGCAACCGGTAGAAATACCGGTAGTTCTGTTCCGGCTTCTCTATCGGATTGAAACCGGGATAGGTTGGACAAAAGAATTTCAGTATCCTCGGTTTCCATGGTCACCATATTTGATTGGTCGCTACTGAGAAGCTCTTTCAGGGTCTGGCAGGATTTCTTGATCTCATCTACATACCCGTGAAAAGAGATAAAGGCGAAGGCTTTGTTTTTGTCTTTTTCTGAATCGCGAATTTTGTCCATCCCTGAACAGGATGTTTCAACCAGCCTGGAACTGACAATCTCGAAGGAGGAGAAGGGTAGACCTGATAGGCAAGTTCTTTTTATAAGGTCCTGGAGCGAATCCAGTTTTGAGATGGGAATTACAAGGGTCGTGGCTGCCTCAGGATAGGCGAAGAGACGCAAATGGACAGAATGACAGATGGCAAGCCAGGAATGGGTGCCTACCAGGAGCTTACTTAGATCGTAGCCTGTGACGTTCTTTACTATTTTGCCACCACTTTTTAAGTTGTCCCCGTTCGCCAGTGTTGAGTTCAAGCCCAGCACCAGGGATCGCACGCCACCATATCCGCTTTCCAAAGGACCGCCATCCCCGGTCTCTATGAGATTCAAAATACTGTCGTTTTTTGTCCGTCCATGCAGCGGAAGCCATTGTCCATGCTCTTTCAAATGGCGATTAAGCTCCTGGAGAGACATGCCTGTATGTACGGAGATAACCATGTCTTCAAGCACATGTTCCTCTATTTTGTTCATTCGGCTGAGATTCAAGTGAACAATTCTTCTTGCTTCAAGGTCTCCTGCTTCAATCAATTGGTCGATCAGTTCGCGTCTTGGTGAACCCTCTTCCGCCTCTACTTCTTCGGTAGCGGTGAAGATATAGTTTTTTGACTGTCCGGCTTCCTTTAAGCTGGCGC
Source organism: bacterium (assembly GCA_030431355.1). Next base: position 11,423 of record JAUIJG010000050.1, on the reverse strand, counting down.
TTAGCTCCCCGGAATTCTCCGGGGCCAACAGGAGACAGTTCTCTTTATGGCTTTTGTTCTTGTTTGCTGTGCCCATTGCAAAACAATAGCATCTTGAAATCAAAGCTGAAGCGCGATGATATCATTAGTCTCGTTAACCATAAATAGTGTCATCGAAATTGACTTCACTTGTCGGACAGAATTTGAAAGAATCTGGTTTATTAGAGGTATACGGCTTGAAAGAGTTGATCCTTGTCTCCGGCTATTATGGCTTTGGAAACCTGGGTGATGAGGCGATTCTTGAAACTCTCCTCAGGCATCTGGAGAGCCTGGGGTTGCGTTCTCGGGCAGTTGTTCTCTCCCATGATCCAAAGGAGACTCACCGTACCTTTGAGGTTATGTCCGTCGATCGATTCGACCTTATCGGCTTTTATAACCTGCTTCAGAGAAGCCGCCTTTTTATCAGTGGTGGCGGTGGGCTGTTTCAAGATGCTACCTCTATCAAATCTGTCGTCTACTATTCAATGTTGCATCATCTCGCTTCTCTAGCGGGAGTGGAGAGCTTTGTCTTCGCCCAGGGGTTAGGACCTTTAAACTCACCGGTCTCCAACTTCATGGCGAGACGAGCTTATGCTTTGAGTAGTATTCGCACGGTCAGGGATGTGAGATCCAATCAGATTTTAGATTCCTGGGGGCTCGAAGGTGAACTTACCGCCGACCCGGTCTGGCTGCTCCGTGATTCCAGTCTTCCGGAGCCAATTAGAGAAAGCTTCAAAAATGTGGATGGTAAACGTCTTCTTGGATTATCACTGAGGCGATGGAAAGGGCTTGAGGATAAGCTTCTTCAATCATTCGCTCGGGATTTAGTAGAGCATTTACCGGAGGATCTGGTTCTGGTTCCTCTCAGTTTGCAAGATGAACTGGATATAGAGCCTCTGTCGATAGTTAGCGCTGTCTGGAAGGAGGCAGGCCGATCTCTGCTTGATCTTGAGCTCAATGCTGGCAAAAGCGGATTAGAGAGACCAAGTCAATGGTTGGCATTGTTCGGCAAACTTGATTTCTTGATCGGTATGAGGCTCCATTCTTTGATCATGGCGCTTTCACAAGGAGTGCCGGTTTTCGGACTTTCATATGATCACAAGGTTGAAAACGTCATGAAAGAGTTCGACCAGCCTTTCTTAAATTTGGTCAATAATTCTGAAGGCATTTCCCGTATCTCTCGGGCGGGAAATTTAGTCAAAGATGCACTGGTGCGTCGTCAAGAGACTTCGGAGGCTCTGCATGCGCCACTTGAGCGAGTTCGAGCTGACGCTTGCAAGAACTTCCTATTTCTAGATAGAATTTTAGGCAGGTAAGGCAAATTTAACTCTTTGGCAGGCATCAATAAATTATGGCAATGGCCGGAAACGATTTTGAATCAAGACAGAAAGTGCTGGGTTACCCAGTGGACGTGGTTACAGAGAACCGCGCCGTTGAGATGATCGAGCATAGCTGGAGTCAATCACGCTCCATGCACGTGGTTACTCTCAACGCCGAGATGGTGATTCAAGCCCAGCAGGATAATCGGCTGGACAGAATTATCCGCCATGCTCATCTTATAGTCCCGGACGGCGCAGGAGCCGTGTTTGCTTTGAGACTGGATGGTCATGATAGTGTGCGCGTCCCTGGTATAGAACTGGCTGAAAAGGCTCTTTCTTCGGCAGCGAAGAAAGGTGTTCCTGTGGCCCTCCTCGGCAGTAAGTCCGAGATAATCGATAAGCTTTTGCGAGATCTGCCCAAAATTCATCCCGGTCTGAAAATCTGTGCTTTCCACGACGGATACATCTCCGAAGAAGAAGAGGAGAGTGTTGTCCGTGAGATAGCGGAAGCCAAGCCCGGTCTTCTTCTTGTGGCCATGGGCGTACCGAAGCAAGAGTACTTCATCGATAAATGGTTGAATCTATTTCCAGGCACCGTCGTTATCGGTGTCGGTGGCAGTTTCGATGTATTTGCCGGAGCTGTCAAGCGAGCACCGGTTCTCTTTCAAAAGTTGCATCTTGAATGGTTCTATCGTCTGATCAAAGAACCCTGGCGCTTCAGTCGTATGGCATCGACTCTGCCCAAGTTCGCCATTCAGGTCCTCCTCAATCGATTTTTCAACACCGGACCTCGGATTGAGTCAAGCACTTCGTCTCATACCCAGACCAGGCGCATAGCCTCCGATGACCACCGGGAGAAAAGACCGCGAGGAAGGACTTCGAAAGATCATTCCAAGAACAAATCTTCCGAGCAATAAAACCAGGTTTCTGACGACCGATGTTTCCGGCAAATGAATTAAAACCCGAGGAAGTAAGGGATATTTCCTTGCGAAACCTGGCTCATCTAGGTGACGCAGTTTTTGAGCTTTATGAGCGAGAGAAAGAGCTCTTGAAAGATTCCACGACCAAAAACATTCATCTGACCGTGGTCTCCAGGGTGAATGCCCAGAGCCAGGCTCAATTGTTAGAGCTGTTGACCGCATATTTAAGCGAGAAAGAGGTTGATATAGTCAGGCGGGCTCGTAATATCAAAGTGTCTAATTACAAAAAAGTGGATCAATCCGTGTACAGGCGTTCTACAGCCTTTGAAGCGCTCATAGGATTTCTATACTTGACCGATAGGGATAGGTTGAAGGAAGTTCTTGCTCTCACCGAAAGTGGGCCGGAAGAAGAAAGTCTTTCGCCATGAATATATTTAAGTAATGTGTGCACCCTGACCATCTAAATTCTCATGTTTACGGGTTTCGTCGGATTTGAATCCTTAACAATAGGTTGTAATGATCAAAAGGCGAGAAATGTAGTGTTACCTTAAATTTCAAAGGTTAGAATCGCCTTTCTCGGCCACTTTCTCAAGGGACACCCCAAGACGTGACTATTAGCTCCGAAGACATCTACAGATGCCTGGTAGATAAGAGCGCAGACGGCTTCATCGTCAGTGACGCATCCGGTCTCATCACCGGTTGCAACAAAGCTATCTCGAAATTGGTCGGGAAAGAAGAGAAGAAACTGATTGGTCAGGAGCTGACCAGTATCATCGATTTTGATCGTGAAGACGATTCTAAGGATGCATCCGGCGCTGTCTCGCCATTGCCCACGGTATCAGGCCATGAACATAACAAAGATGTAAAGACCGTGGCGGTGATCGGAAAAGCCGGTAACGAGTTTTTGATGCCGGTTTCTCATATTCCGATATCCCGTGCTTCCGAGAAAGAGAATGGAAGTGATGAGTCTCTTCTCGGTTATTTGACCATCGTCTATATCTTGCAAGCAAGCACTGTCCAGCAAGCCCAGACGGAATTCGTCAGTACTGTCAGCCATGAGTTGAGAACACCACTAACCAGTATAAAGGGCTTTGCAGACACGCTCTTGAGAGCCGGGGAGCGTATCGACGTTAACGCCCAGAGGCGCTACATCGGCATTATCAAAGATCAAGCCGACCGGCTCACCAGGCTGGTGGAAGATCTGTTAGCTGTTTCCCGTCTTGAATCTAAGCGATTGCAATTGACTATAAGAGCTATAGATTTGAAAGAAGCCGTGGAGAGGGTGCAGAGAAATCTATCGGAGAAGGCCCAGGATCATTCCATTGAAGTTAAGTTTGGACCGGGAATTCCACCGGTATGGGCTGATGCGGATAGATTGGAACAGATTCTTACCAATCTAATTGACAATGCCATCAAGTATTCTCCGGCAAATACCACCGTCACTGTATCTGCCGGCACGGTTCATAGTGATGAACCGGGCAACTCGGAGATGATAGAGATCGCCGTTAACGATCAAGGTTTAGGAATTTCAGAGGATAGCCTACCCAAGATATTTTCAAAGTTCAGCCGTCTGGACAATCCCCTGGTGCGTCAGACCGAAGGTACCGGACTGGGTCTTTATATCACCAGGTCCCTTGTGTTGGCTTTGGGTGGAGATATTACTGTTACCTCCGAGCCGGGCAATACTACTTTCACGGTGAGACTGCCTTCCGCCAGTTATGAGATGCAAGCGGCCCGGGGGCGTGACCACTGATGATGTTGCCGAAACCCCAGATTTTAGTTATACATCAGGCCCGGCAAGCGGCTGACTACTCATCTGTACTCGAGAAAACCGGTGCCCGGGTGAGCGCCGTGGCATCTTTTGAAGAAGCCAACGAATTACTTTCTTTTTTGCATCCTGATCTGATTGTTTTGTCTGCGAATATGCCCGAAGGGGATGGCAGATTGTACTGTCAGCAGATAAGAGCCACAGTTGTTCATCCAAGGCCGGTGCTTGTGTTGTTGCATCCGTCCGATGACGTCAACGAAAGGATCAATGCCTTCAGATATGGTGCAGATGATGTTTTGGCGGATCCGATAGATAAAAACGAGCTGGCTATAAGGGTGCTTGCCCATCTCAGACGTAGACAGGAAGAGTTCTCCAATCCCCTGACCCAGTTGCCAGGACCCAACATGATCCGTCGGATGTTGGAGCAGCACCTGGTTTCAGATAAACGCTGGGCTGCCCTATCCATCGACTTGAATAAAATTCGGGTTTATAACGAGACCTACGGGGACCTTGCCGGGGATCAGTTGATAAAAGCTCTGGGGGCGATTCTAACCGATATAGCTGATGAGAATGAATTTGTCGGCCATATAGAAGCCGATGATTTTTTGATGACGACAGCACCCCAGGATGCCGAGCGTAAAGCGGAGCGAATTTGCCAGCAATTCGATTCAATAAGCACTCGTTTTTATCCGAAAGGCGATCTTGAAAGAGGCTATCTGATATCCACCGGTCGTGGTGGCATCAGAAGAAGAATTCCATTGATTTCCATTGCCATCGGTATTGTCGATAGTACCAAGCGTCGTTTTCATAGTTATGTTGACGTTCTCACAGCGGCCAGGGACGCGCGCTATCTTGCCAAAGAGAAGGTAGAGTCCTGCTGGGTTGTGGACGATCCCCAGAAATCCCGCAACGATGATCGGGACCTGCTCGAAAGCGACGAGGAAAATCAAGAAGTGGCTTCCTCGAGAATTTTGGTGGTGGAGCCGGATGGTGCAATGGCCTGTCTTCTTCAAGAGACCCTTGCTCTTGAAGGCTATATTGTCGAAGTAACCGCCTCCGCGGACGATGCTCTGGAGATGGCTAAATATGATCCTCATCCTGATTTAGTGTTGCTGGAATCAAATTTCAGCGATCGGATGATGGATGGTTGGAAGCTTTGTCAGAAGCTGAAGGCGGATAATGAGTTATCGAAAATCTGGGTGATAATGGCAACCTCCCACCCGGATCAGTCGCGGGCCCTGGAGGCCGGTGCCGACTTGTACCTGCCAAAACCTTTTGACATGCCGAGTCTCTTGACTGAGATCAACCAACTTCTGCGTTCCCGATTGGATATTTCCTGAATTCAATCCAGGTTTTTGTCTACATCGGAAGTGTTTTCGTTAACTACCTGGATTATCCAATCCACCGCTTCTGCTATGGAACGTGCCTGGAAATCAGGTTCTACCGGCCACTGGTAATCACCGGCTTGAACTCTTTTTCCATAACCGGTCTCCACCAGAATACCTCGGGCACCGCAGTTTTTGGCCAACTCGACGTCGGTGGCTTTGTCGCCGACCACGAAGGATAATGCTCTATTCAGGTTCTTGTTGTCCTGATAAGCTTGCTCAACGAGACCGGTGGCAGGCTTTCTGCAGTCGCACTCCAGGGCGTACTTTTCTATCTTTGCCTCCGGCAGATGAGGACAGTAATAAACAGCATCTAAGAATGCTCCCTCGGCTTCCAACAGCTTAAGAAGCCGGTTGTTTAGGTCGAGTATATGGGATTCCGGGTAGTAGTCCCTGGCGGCGCCTGTTTGATTAGTAACGAGAATCGCTTTGATTCCGAGCATGTTTAGCCTCTTAACGGCGTCCGAGGCTCCGTCGATTAGATTCAGATCTTCCAGCTTTCTGATGTAGCCTGCTTCTATATTGAGAGTGCCGTCCCTGTCCAGAAAAACCACCGGGCTCATGCCATTTTGCGTCACTGCTTCTATCCTTCAAATACTTTGATTATTATCTGTCCCCAGAAAAGTATACCGATCTTATCTGGATCTCAGTTTCCATGCTACTCAAGAAGTAACTCTAAGTAACTCAATAGATTTCGATTTAGTAAACCAACTACCTAAAGTCGTCGGTCTGTGTTACGATTTTCCAAAAGCCTTATCAGTTGGTGGTCTTTGCATGAGAATACATGACGACAACGCATCCTTTAGATTCAATCAGATCGGTCTGAAGAAGTTTCTTGGAGATCTCGAATGCGAGATCATGGAGATTGTCTGGAAGCTTTCCAGCTCCAATCCTACGGTAACCGTCAGAGAAGTCTATGATGCCCTGCGTAAGAAACGTGAGATTGCGTACACAACGGTGATGACCACCATGGTCAGACTCTCTGAAAAAGGATTGCTTAAGATCGTCGACAAAGCCGGTCTTGCCAACTGTTATGTTCCGGAAGCGGATAGAGAGACTTTTATTCGCAATTCAGTAGAGCATGTACTTGATATATTCTTCAGCGAATTTCCGGATGAGTGCTCCGAGTTTGTGGCAGGAATGATGAGTCGCAAACGACCGAAGAAATCCAGCAGAAGAAGATAAGCTTTTCGATTTTTTGTTCTTACTTACTATTTAGGTGGTGGCGTCTACGCCATCACCTTTTATTTTGGAGTGGGTAATAAGCCTATCCATTAAATATCCAGCAAAGTAAAAGGGGCGCTGTCAGCGCCCCTTTCGTTATCTTTAGAAGAACTACTCTTCTTACTGGTTGTCCGGGATAGGTGCACCTTCCGGCAGTGTGGGAGAGGTCTTCTGGTGACGTTCCGCACGACCCGAGGAGTAGTGCCGTTCGTCTATTACCGTAGGTTCGACCTGGAACATGTTCATGTCGCGAGGTCCTTCTACCCGACCGATCTCTTCCGGTAGCTTGAGCTGTCCAGGTGTACCAGGGAGGATAATCTCCGGTCTGACTGCGATGACCAGTTCACTTTCGTTCTTGGCGAAAGCTTTTGATCTGTAGATAGCACCGAGAACTGGGATTTCACCGATAATCGGTAACTTGATCAATTCTCTACCGTTGTTGGTCGAGACCAAACCACCGATGAAGAGTTCCTGTCCAGGCTTCATCTCAACAATGGTCTGAGCCTTTCTTGTGATGAAGGAAGGAATTGTGGTGGTTGAGCCAGGAATGTTCAAACCGTTAGCCAGAGAAGGAATTCTCTCTTCAGGGGAGATTTCCAGGTTGATAGCTCCATTTTCCATGAGAACTGGAATGAAGTTAATTCTCAGACCGAAGGGTTCGAACACGATGGATTGTTGAGCCTGACCGGCTGCTGCTACTGCCTGCAGGATCGGGATCTCACCACCGGCGAGGAACGCTGCTCTTTCACCGGAGATACAAACGAGAGATGGTTCCGACAGTACCCGCGCACGGCTCATGGTGATTAGACCTTGAATCGTAGGCTGTACTGAGAAGCGGCTGTTGCTGTTCGACGGGAAGTTTGTGGTTGCCGAGAACAAGTTCATCAGTCCGCCGGGAGCGAAGCTGACACCACCGGGAGCACCGAAGAGAACCGATGCCGGGGCCACCGAAGGTGGCTGGGTGAGGAGCTGAGCCTGACCAATACCGGTGATTGTTTCGTTACCGCCGAAGGAGGTAACACTCAGGAATCCGGAAGGCCCGACTGAGTATCCACCCACCTTACTACCAGCGGCGACACCGCCAGCGGCAAGAGGCGACGGGTTGGGGGACCCCACTGTTGTGACTCTCTGGTTGATACCGCCGTAGCCTATAGGTATGTTGGTAGCTGCGGTGTTAGTACCACCGATACCGAAGGCAAATCCGGAGGTAGTACCGTTGAAACCGACCGCTGTGGCAAGTTCCCGGGCACTGGTGGTGTTCATCTCCATAAAAGTTACATGCAGGATGATCAGAGGAACTTTTCTGATCTTGATCATCGAGGTGACTCGACCACCATCACTGGTGATTACCTGACCTTTGCTGATGTTGTTGGAGGTGTTGGGGAAGAATGTGTATCTGTCCACCGAAGCCAGTTGAGCCAGTACTCCGGAAGCTCCACCAGCTTGACCACCACCACCTTGAGCGGCTTGTTCACCGATTCTGGCGTTGATCAAACGGTTGTTGGCCACCTGTATGTTCATGCCCCGGTCGTCCATGAAGACGTTGGCGGCCATGAATGCTCTGATAACTGATTCTGGATGGTCGACATCGCCCATGAGAAGTACTCTATCCGAGCCGCCCACGGAGAATGCTTTGACAATAATACGAGGGTCAATCTCTCTTAATGAGGTTTGAAGCTCGTCGAAGTCTCTGTCCACAAGGATGTCGATGGCGGTGGTATTACCGGCATCGTCCCAGAGGACCATGGTGGCGCTACCAGGCGCTTTACCGAGAATTACCATCTGGTTTTCAGCCACAACCACAGGTTCGGCGATACCAGGATCACTTATAGAGGTTCTGACGATTTTGTTTCTCAGTTTGAAGGTTCTCGACTGGGAGACTTTCAGGTCGATAACGTTGGTGGTCTTGAACTCTTCCATGTCGACCGTACCGGTAACCACAGGTGGTATCGGAGTAGCGGTGACATCGCTGCTGGTGGACTGAGCGATTATATGATCCGGGGCGAGCTGGGCGATAAGCTGTTTGCTTTTAACCGCCGGTGATGCCGTCAATTGAGGAGTGGCGTCGAAGTCAGGTCCGTTGAAGGAAACCTGGGTCGGCTCGTTTTTGTTAAGAGAGGTTGGGTTGAGAGAAGGATGAATACTGAGAGCGGCAGCCGGCGCAGGCATTTCCCTGGCGGCGTCATTTTTCCCACCTAGAAGAAGCATTACATGATCTTCTTCCAGATTGGTGCTCTTAGCCGACTGCTTATTGACGGCAGTCGTCTTCTTCTTAGCAGCCACCTTTTTAGCAGCCTTAGAACTAGAACTCTTCTTGGTAGAAGACTTCTGGCTGGTAGACAGCTTCTGCCAGATAGCATCTGCTGCCTGGGCTGGTTGTATAAGCCCACCGGCCTGGGTCAATAAAATTGACAGGCTCAATGCTAGGCTTTTCCTTGGCGTGTTCATTCCACTCTCCCTCTAAGTTTAATAACGCTCGTCCTCAATGGTCGGTTATCTTATCTAAAGTCAGGTATCGGCGCACCTTCAGGCAACGTAGGCGATGTCTTCTGGTGACGCTCGGAACGTCCACTTGTGTAGTGGCGTTCGTCTACAACGGTGGGCTCGACCTGGAAGATATTCATATCTCTCGGTCCTTCTACCCTTCCAATCTCTTCCGGCAGTTTCAGCTGTCCAGGAGTACCTGGCAGGATCACTTCCGGTCTGATGGCGATAACCAGTTCACTTTCGTTCTTGTTGAACGATTTGGAGCGATAAAGCGCGCCGATTACTGGTATTTCACCGAAGATAGGATATTTATTCAGTTCACGTCCGTTGTTGGTGGTCACCATTCCGGAGATGAACAGCTCCTGTCCGGGCTTCATCTCTACAATGGTCTGCACCTTACGGGTGGTGAATCCGGGAATACTGGTGTTGGAGCCCGGGAAGTTGAAAGCGAAAGTGTTGGATATGACCCGCTCTTCCGGAGCAACTTCCAGGTTGATGGAACCGTTTTCTAGAAGAACAGGAATCATATTGATTCTCATTCCGAACGGCTCGAAGGTTACGGAGAACTGTTGCTGTCCGGCAGTGGCAATCGCCTGGAGGATAGGAATCTCTCCGCCGGTCAGGAACGAGGCTCTCTCTCCGGATATACATACAAGGGTCGGTTCGGAAAGTACCCTGGCCCGGTTATGGGCGATGATACCTTGAACTGACGGGTTGACAGAGAACTTGTATGGAGTTCCGGTGGCAAAGTTGGAGACTGCTGTCAGCAAGTTACCGAGACCGGCTGTCTGGAAGGCCGCACCACCCGGGGCACCGAAGAGAATCTGCGATGGGGTGATCGGGGCATTCTGGGCAAAAACAGGCAAACCTATTCCTAGAACGTTGGTAGAAGCGTTGGTCGGCAACAAAAAGTTTACTGGAGCAGATGCATAGTTTGTCTGGATACCAGGCGCAACTGCATTCACCGGTGTTCCAGGAGGGCTGGCCGAGAATGAAGGCAGTCTCTGGTTCAGGCCAGGAGCACTCAGCAAGTAGTTTGTGGTCTGTCCGACCGGCGCGGTGTTACCACCGATACCGAAGGCAAATCCAGGTCCGGAGAAGTTGAAACCGAGTGCGATACCGAGCTGACGGGCAGCAAGGGTATTCATCTCCATGAAGGTTACATGAAGAGCAATCAGAGGCACTTTTCTAACTTTGATCAAGCTTGTGACCCTGCCACCATCACTGGTGATTCCCTGGGCAAGCGAGATATTGTTGTTCAGGTTGGGGAAGAATGTATATCTGTCCACCGAAGCCAACTGAGCAAGCTGACCGGTCTGTCCACCGGTGGCGGCTTGTCCACCCTGGGCACCCTGTTCACCGATTCTAGCGTTGATCAGACGGTTGTTAGCAACCTGGATGCTCATGCCACGGTCGTCCATGTAGACGTTGGCTGCGGCGAAAGCTCTGATAACGGATTCGGGGTGATCAACATCTCCGTAGAGAATTACTCTATCGGAACCGCCTACGGAGTAGGTTTTGACGATGATACGGGGGTCAATCTCTCTTAAGGTAGCCTGGAGTTGGTTGTAGTCTCTCGAAACTTTGACGTCGATGGCTGTGTTGTTACCGGCGTCATCCCAGATAACGAGAGTAGCTTTACCCGGTGATTTACCGAGAAGAACCATTTGGTTCTCGGATACGACTACGGGTTCGACAATTCCAGGATCACTTATAGAGGTTCTGACGATTTTGTTTCTCAGCTTGAAGGTTCTGGACCGAGAAACTTTTACGTCGATAACGTTTGTGGGCTTGTACTCTTCCAGGTCCACGGTTCCCGTTACTACAGGAGGAATGGGGCTTGCAGTTACTTCGCTACTGGTGGATTGAGCCAACAGATTGTCAGCGGACATCTGGGCGAGCAAGTCGTTACTGCGAGTCGTCTGGACAGGCTGAGTCTTAGCCTTTATCTCTTCATCTATAGGGATTTCACTGGTAGCTTCAGCCTGGGGAGAGTTGAAGGCTGGTGTGACTGCTACCGGTGCGGTATCCATGTTGGCAGGCAACGACGGGTGAATCGACAGAGCGGCTGCTGGAGCAGGTCCAGCTCCCAGGGCCCCAGCTCCTTTGCGTCCCGGCAGGAACAACATGGAGTGGCTCTCGTCCATGGCGATGTCGTTGGATGCGATCTTTATAGCTTTCTCAGGAGCTGCCTTTTTGGCAACTGCTTTCTTCGTGGCGATCTTCTTAGAAGGATTAGATTTAACTACCTTCTTAATTGATTTGCTCTCGGATACCCCTGACAGCTTCTGCCAGATGGCAC
>JAUIJG010000049.1 GCA_030431355.1 bacterium | reverse complement strand
ACTCTGTGGCTGCTTCTCCTTCTTCAGTCTTAGAACCTTCCGATAGTGTCAACTCCGGCCTGATATCGACCATGGAGATCTCGCCGGTTAACTTCAAAGATTCGCTCGCACTCTGGTCGAGGGCGGGTTCTGGTTCTGGTTGTGATTCGTGTTGAGGCTCTTTGTGTGTCTCTTCGTAAGTCTCTTCCACTTTTGATTCGGGCGCAGGCTCGCTTACATCTTCGAAGGCTTCCATCTCCGAGTCAAAGTCGTCTTCCGCGTCATCGAAGAAGTTTGCTGATTGTGGAGCAGCACTTTCTTTTGCTGCTTCGTTTTCAGCGGCCTGGGTGTCGGCTTCTTCCATCAAAGATTGGGACTCGTCCAATTTGAAAACCGGATGGGCTCCAGATTCGGTAAGCGCCTGGGGCATGTCCATGCCGAAGCTTACTGGAGCCTCGGTGTCGGGTACATGGGCCGAGGAGGAGTTGTCCTGGGCGGTAGAGTCGGTTTGCAATCCAGGTAAGCTCGGTGCTGATCTGGAATCAATCAATCCGCTTAAAGCATCGGCCAGATCATCATAATTGTCCTGCTGACCGAAGTTTTGAGGACTGCTTTCCGGTTTTGGAGCCTGGGGATCTGCCGTCTTAGCTGAGGAGGTGGTGAACACATCACTGTCAGCCGTGAGCATATCCATGAGGTTGGTAGGGGGGCCCGAACCGGCTTCGGCGGATTTCTGGTCGGTGCCTTGATTATCCTGGACTCCCTGCAAGTTGGGAGTCTCTAAGGCCAGCTCATTTGTCAGTTTTTCGAAAAGATTTCCTTCCGTATCGGGAGCACCTTCAATCGGTTTGAAGAGATCCACCTGGGGCGAGGGCTCCGGTGGTGGTGTCACCGGCGGCTCCACTGGTTTGGCCTTGACCTCGGCATCCGGATTGATCTCCATCGAACTTTTCGCTCCGGAGTGGGCAAAAATGTCATCGTTGAAGTGTTCTATCTCTGAAGCTTCGTCTGCTGAAGCGGGGGCGTATTTGGATTCGACATCGCGAGCTTGATCCTCAAGCATCTGTTGTTCCGAATGCTCAATGGCGGCAGAGCCGGCTTTGCCGTCTTGAAAGTCTGAGAAAAACTGATCCGAGTAATCTACTTTTTCCTGAGGTTCGGGAGGAACAAACCTCTCAATCGCCTTCTTCTTCCCTACCTCATTCATCTCGTCGATATCATGGGTGAGCAGATACCAGGCTGGAACGTAATCTTCCGGCTCTTGCGGAGCCGCCGCAGCTTTCTGGGGGGCTTCCGGGGAAGGTTTTGTCTCCACCTCATTGGAGCTGTCCGCTGATGTGAGCAGATCCGGCGTACTTGGTTTTTCCATCTCCACTGTCGGTTTATTCAGATCTTCGTCAGAGTAGCTGGAGAGACCCGGTCCTCCATAGGCTACGGGACTATCGAGGGGAGCAAATGGATCGGGAGTCGCCTCCGCAGGAGGTGCCTGGGCAGACGGATCTACTGGTGCGAATACGGTATCACCTTTTTTCTCGTCCACTGTTTTAAGACCGGTCAAGCTAGCGAAGCCCTGTTCGGGAATGCTGGTCGATGTCAGTGGCGCAGCCGGTTCTGCGGGCTGCTGTTCTGACACCGGTTCAAAGGGAGAAGGCACGGTCGCGGTTGAGTCCATAAGGGGAGGGGCTCCCTCCTGGGAAGTTCCGTTTGCGGCGGCTTGACCTAGATTGTCCGTCGCCAATATCGGAGTAAATATTCCTTTTATGACAGAACGAAGCGGATTCTCATCCTGGCCGTCCGGCGCAAAGATGAGATGGCAAACCACACCAAGTTCGATGACCGGTTTGATAGGACCTTTGCTCCAGTCCACTCCCAGAAATCCTAAAATAGCCTTGGCTGGTTCTTCAGGACCGGATTGATTCTGGGCAAGACTTCTTCTGGATCCTCCGGCACTGTATAGGTTGGCCATCTGTCTCATCTCTTTGAGGGCGCTGTCATCAAGACCGCCTCGGGGAGTGGCAATCAGATAGTTGAAGTCCACTCCTTCCAGAATCGCTTTGGTGGCTTTTTCCTTAAACAGGGTGTCGAGAAATCTCAATTCATAAGCGCTGGGGGTTACGTTCAGCACCCAGGCTTTGCCTTCCACCTGGTCAACCACCACCGCCATGTCTTTAACCCTGAAGGTATCTGCCGCAGGACTTTCGGTCTGGCTCTTGGTGGCGAAAGTGGACATGCCCGGAGGTCTTTTGGCCGGCTCAAGAAGGAACACAAGCGTGCCGGTGGGAAAGGCATTGGCTTCTTGCTGCGCCCATACTTCCGGACCCTGCTTACTCTGGCGATCGCAGGTTCGAACATAAGCTTTTATGTCTTGAAGTTTGATTTGGTTTTGACGGAGCATCGAATGCATTAGTCTCTATCCTTCCCGGTTGTTATGAATTTTGTTTTCCAGTCGCAGCTGCCTGAATTTCCGCCAGAGCAGTTTGCTTGTGATGATTGATTTTGTCCAGAAGATTTTGAACCTTGTTGTCTATCTCTTCTTTGGCGCTTCTGCCATCTTCTTCCAGTTTGTTGAAGCAGCGTGAGTGGGCAGTTTTAATGTCTCGTTCCACGGCTTCGGTGGTGGCGAATATCTCATCTTCCGATTCTTTGGCTAGTTTGAGAAGATTGCTCTGGAATTCTTCCCTTATTGAGATCAGCTCATCTTTTATCTCTTTGATGCAATCTTCCTTGGCTTGCTCCAACTCCCGGCGTATCAGATTGGAGTCTGCTACACGCTTTTCCATACGGTTGGCAAAGTCATTTTGAATTTTGTCCGCGTTCTGGGTTGCGTCCTGGGCGAAAGCCTTGAGCTTGTCCTGGGCAGCAGCGGCTGCGGTGAGGAGACCGGAGCTGAGATCGTTGGTCTTCTGTTCAAGATTGAGAGTGATAACGGAGTGGGAATTCGTTATCTCGTTTGCCATAGTACTGAGTTTGTCGTCCAGGTGCTTGGAGCTGGCTTCCAGCTTGTCGCCGAAGAACTGGTTGATTTCACGCTCTATCTCGGAGGTGACGATGTCCAAGTTCTCCACGGATTTGCCCGTGGCCTGGTCGAGGCTCTCCTCGGAGGTTGTTCTTGACTCTTCAAGTTTTTGGAACTGTTCTTGATACTCGTGGGAGAGTTTTTTGAGCAGGGAAGAAAAATGACCTTCGATGCCGTTGGCTTTTGCCATGTAGCTCTTGTATAGCTGAGAGACGGCTTGTTTCTCGCTTCCGCGAGATTCCCAGACATTTTGATCAAGTTTTTGCTGAAGTTTGTTGGTCGAGCCGGAGCCGTGGTTGTGAATTGCTTTAGTAGATTCATAGCTCTGTTTTTCGAGCATAGATTCTGATTCGTCTATGTCTGTGTCGAAGTCATGGGATAGCTCTTCGTTCACGTCGGAGAGCTGGTCTTTAATAGATTCGATCAAATTGCCCAGGGACACCCGGATGGTATCGCCTATCTTATTAAGCTCTTCGGACAGGTTCTCAGAATGGATTTTGCATTTTTCTATCTGTTCGTCCCGGAGTTCTTCCAGCTTGGAATAGGATTCATCCATAAGCTGATTGATCTCTGATTCCATCGCTTTTGCTTTGGTATCTATTTTCTGAGAATCCAGTATGGAATCATTTTCCCTTCGAGAATCATGCTTCTTGCTGATTTGATCCAGATTCTCAATGGTTGAATTTTCCAGTTCGGAGATTTTTTCCGTGCCCTGGTTATATACGATTTGAAGTTTTTTGCCTGCAAGTGTCATCTGGATTTCCTCGGTTAATCTGACTCGAGAGTAAGCATGGAGGCAAGATAGGCAGAAACAGACATGGCGGCCACATGTCCTCGCTCTTCTATCTCCGGCAGCTCAGTACTCAGGTGGGAGAGTTCGCTGTGGAAGGTTTTGTTTATTCTTTCCAGTTCGCTTCTTATTATGCGTACTTGTTTTTCCAGCGACTCAATCGCCTGGGTGCGGATACTATCTATCTGTTCGGTGGAGTTCATGTTTTGTCTGCGGAAATCACTCTCCAGCTGCTCGACCTGCTTCCTCACCGACTTAATCAGCTCGTTGCCACGCACTTTTATTTGTGCGTCCAATTTCTTTTCAAGCTCTTCTTTCATCTGTTCGGCTTGGATAGAGTTGCTCTGGGGCAGGCTGTTTTCCGCCTGGATAATCTGTTCTATCTTGGCCAGCTGCTTTTGAATTCGTTCCTGATACTTACGCTCCAGTCTCTTCAGCGATGAATAGTATGTCTTGTGAATGGCGGATACTCTTGTGTTGGCATCCGAGGAGAGATGATTCATGGTCGCCTTTGCTTCGGAGACTCTATACTCCAGGCGATTTATATGATTCTTGAAGTGCTCTGAAGTTCGGTTTTCCATCTCACTTTCAAAGTTCTGTTTGAGATTGTCCACCGACTCGCCCCAGTCGGAAATTTTTTCGTCCAGGAATTTCTCGTTCTTGGAGAGAGATTCGGATAGACCGGCTGTCCCTTCGGATACTGAATTTTCCGCCGCCTCTAGGGTAACCGCGTGGACTTCGTCCAGCTGAGCAAGAACCATTTCTATCTTCTGGTCAAACTCCTTGTCGTATTCCTGGAGCTTCGCTTCAACTGTTCTTTTGGTCTCTTCAACCGCTATATCAACCGCTTCGGAGAGGCTGTCCAGCCGGTCCGTGAGGTTTTGCTTGACCGCATTCTCTTTAGCCACGGTTTTTTCCCTGGCCTGGTCGGAAATCTCTTCTATGACCTCGTCTTTCTTGTCTTCGAAGTCTTCAAAGTGTTTCTTCGGGTCGGAGAGCAGTTCGGTAAGCTCCTCCAACTTAAAGTTGAATTGGTCAAGAATGTCGCTCTTGGTCTCACGAACCAGTTTGTCGATGCGAGCCCTGGATTCGTGGGCGGTGTTGAGCATCGTCTCAATCTTTTCCCGCTCAAATTCAATTATCTCGCGCTGGAGTTGCTCTTTTTGACTGGTTAGCTCTTCCACGTTTGCTTCGATGTAGCTGAGAGTCGCCTTGGAGGCTCTCTCCAGCTGCTCGTCGAGCGAGCGCTCCAGCTCTTTGCCATGGTTTTCCAGGCGCTGAACACAGCTGGTTACAATTTTTTCCAGATCAACAGATGCTTTCTCTACCGCTTCTTGCCAGAGATTCAACGCTGAGTTGAGATTCTGTGCCTTCTTTTCACCCTGTTTCGGCATATTCGCTCCGAATGCTAACCCTCGCCATATATATATGTCTAGAGAACTTTATGCCCTATTCTTTTACATTTTCAAGCAAACAATTTTGAATTCTGCGACTGATAAACACCTTAAAAATGCGCTTTTTAACGTGATTGGATGGGGAAGCCCGCCAGGGACAGGGGCTTCAGGGGATATGAAAAGGACCAAAACAATTTTTATACAACTACATGTTGCACGACGGGTGTCGGATAGAGTTTTGACCCTGTCCTGGTTTCTCTTGAATTCTTTGAATCGGAATTAGTGGGTTTTAGCAGCCGAGGGGCTTGAAGATTTCTGGGACTGTCTTTCAATCCGAGAAAGAGCTGTCAGGGCTGCTTCATTGATAGTCTCGGCCAGGGTCGGATGGGCGTGGATGGACTCGGCCAGGTCTTCGAGCACGGCGCCCATTTCTATGGCGAGAACACCCTCGGCGATGAGGTCTCCTGACCGAGGACCGACCATGCCGACTCCCAGCACTCTCTGGCTGGCGGGGTCATAAATGATTTTGGTCTGACCCACAGGCTCGGCCAGGGTCATGGCTCTACCCGATGCGGACCAGGGGAATTTGGCGCTGGCGGTTTTGATACCCTTCTCTTTCGCTTCCGTGTCGGTGAGACCGCACCAGGCTACCTCAGGCTCCGTGAAGACGACGGCGGGGATAGCTCGGTTGTCGAACTGGGAAGGTCTGCCTGCCAGGACTTCGGCGGCCACATAGGCTTGACGAATCGCCCGGTGAGCCAGCATAGGCTGCCCGGAGACGTCTCCTATGGCATAAATTCTCTTATCATCGGTTTTTTGTTGATCGTCTGTTTTGACAAAACCATGCTCGTCTATAACAACCTCTGTCTCTTCAAGGCCTAAGTCCTCGCTGTTGGGAACTCTTCCCACCGCGATTAGAACCTTGTCCACTTCCAGTTTTGCCGGGCTGTCTTTTCCTTCAAGATGAGCCACTACGGAATTTTTCTTGACCTCCAGGCTCTTGACCTTGGTGTTTAGCAGAATAGACTTGAGCTGACCTTCCAGTTTGGTGGCCAGGGGACGAACCAGATCCCGGTCCACTCCAGGAAGGAGATTGTCCATCATCTCAACCACAGTAACTTCGGAGCCCAGAGCCGCGTAGACGGTGCTCATCTCCAGACCGATATAGCCGCCGCCGATAACCAGGAGTTTTTTCGGGACCTCTTCCAATTTTAGGGCGTCGGTGGAATCCATTATCAAAGGACTGTCCATGTCTGCTTCGTTCTTAAATAGGAAGGGCAGCCTGGTCGGTCGCGATCCTGTGGCAAGAATAGCGTGCTTGAATTTGACTCTTACGTTGCTTTCGCCTTCTCTATCCACGGTGAGGCTTCTGGAATCGTTGAATTTTGCTCTGCCCACCAGATGATCGACTTTTGCGCTCTTTAGAAGACCGGAAACGCCCTGGGCTAATTTGGTCAGAACGTCGGTTTTCCAGCTTCTTAAAGCATCTATGTCGATGTCGGGAGAATCAAACTTGATACCAAAGCGGTGAGCTTCTTTGGCTGTGTTGAGGACTTCAGCCGCGTGGAGAAGTGCTTTTGAGGGGATACATCCCATATGAAGACAGACACCGCCGGGCTTGGGTTGGTCGTCCACCAGCATGGTTTTGATGCCCAGCTCAGCCGCGCGCAGGGCGGCGGTATAGCCACCGGGTCCACCACCAACCACTACCAGGTCGACCTGTTCGACCATCTCACCTACTACCATTATTATTCCTCCAGTAAGAAGTTAAATGGGTCCGACAAAAGTTTGATTATATGTTGAACGAAATATGCCGCTTCGGCTCCGTCGCCCAGGCGATGGTCGAAGGACAACGCCAGAGGCATTATTGTACCGATGGCTATCTCGCCGTCTCTTACCACAGGCTTGTCTTTCGCCCTTGCCATTCCCAGTATGGCAGCTTCCGGGTAATTGATCATCGGAGACATGTTAGTCCCGCCGATGGCGCCTATATTTGTGATGGTGAAGGTGCCGCCCTGTAATCTATCCAGCTCGATCTTACCGGCTCTGGTTTTGGCGGCGATATCTTGCAACTCTTTGGCGATCTCAACCAGGGACTTCTTGTCGGCGTTGTGAATGACTGGAACGATCAAACCGCGTTCGGTGGCAACGGCAATTCCTATATTGAAGAATTTTTTGAAGACTATCTCCCCGGAAGCCTCGTCCAGGCTCGCGTTGAACTGAGGATATTTCTTCAAAGCGCTGACCACGGCTTTAACTGTAAGAGAGGTGATGGTCAGGCGTGCGCCTCCATGAGCTTTGGCGAATTTCTCTTCATGGGCTTTGAGAGTCTTATTCAGCTCGGTAACATCCGCTTCGTCGAAGGTGGTCACATGGGGAATATGTGTCCAGGATTGCATCATGCTCTCGGCAATCTTTCTTCTGATCGACTTGAGAGGAATTCTTTCTGTCTCGCCGTATTTGCTGAAGTCAGGCAATGGAGCGGCAGAGGCTGTAAATGGCTTGGCACCACCGGCGGAGTCGCTACCATATCTTTGCTGCAAAGAGAGTTGCTCTTCTTTTTGATATTCTGCACTTACATTCCCTGTGGTGGGAGCCGGGGCCGCCATGCTGCTCTCCAGCGTGCCGGCGGCGAAGGCGGTAACGTCTTCTTTTAGAACTCTTCCGCCTCTTCCTGTACCGGCGACATTGTGGAGGTCGATACCTAGTTCACGAGCCAATCTTCTGACAGCGGGAGCTGCCGGAACCGGTCTGCTTCGGTCATGGACAAAGCCCTGTCTTGAGCCAGACGCCGTGCCGCGAGCTTCAACAGCCGGTGCTGCCGCCGCCGCCATCACAGGCTCTTTGACCTCTTCTCCAACTTCGACTTTCTCTTCTTTGGCCGGTGCAGCACCGTTGCTGCCGCCACCGCCGAAGGAGACCATGACTATACCCACGTTGACTGTCTGTCCTTCCTGCACGTGCATCTTTTCGACAACACCGGAGTAGGGAGAAGGAATCTCAACCATGGCTTTATCGGTTTCCACTTCAAAAAGAACGTCGTCTTCTTTGACGGTGTCGCCCTCCTTGAATTTAACGGATACTATCTCCGCTTCGTGTATTCCTTCACCTAAGTCGGGAAGCTTGAACTCAACAGCCATAAGGTTTCTCTTTCCTCTCGTTTTCCAGGGCAAGGGCGATGACTAGAATTGCGAATGCTAGAAGTTAATTGTCTCTTTGATTCCGTGCATGATTCTATTGGTATCAGGAATGTAGAATCGCTCTTTGGAGAAGTACGGAATCGGGACATCGAATCCGGTGACTCTCTTAATCGGCGCTTCCAGATACATGAGAGCATGTTCGTTGATGCGAGCTATAACTTCAGCTCCTATGCCGCAGTTGCGGGGTCCTTCATGGACAACCACTACCCGACCTGTCTTCATGACCGATTCGGTGATGGTTTTGTGGTCCATGGGCGAAACAGTCAGAAGGTCGATAACTTCAACACTGATGTTTTCTTCTTCTTCCAGCTCCTCCACCGCTTCTAAAGAAGCTCTCAAGCTTGCGCCGAAGGATACGACGGTGATGTCTGTACCTTCTTTCACTACCTGGGCTTGACCGATGGGCAGGGTTTCCATCTCGTCGGGAACTTCTTCCCTGAACAATCTATAGAGCGCTTTCGGTTCGTGGTAGATAACCGGGTCCGGATCTTGGATGGCGCTGTGCAGCAGTGCCCGGGCGTTTCTTGGACCGGAAGGGATTACCACTTTCAGTCCGGGAGTGTGGGCATAAATAGCTTCGCGACTTTCGGAGTGGTGCTCAAGGGCTCTGATACCACCACCGTAAGGTGCTCTCATCACCATCGGTGTGGAGAGTCTGCCTCTGGTTCTGTTTCTGAAGCGAGCCGCATGGGCTTCAAGCTGGTGATAGCCGTAGTAGGCGAAACCGGAAAACTGCATTTCGCAAACCGGCTTCATTCCATAGATCGACATGCCGATGGCGGTGCCGATGATACCGGACTCAGCAAGCGGAGTATCGATAACTCTGCTGTCACCGTATTTGGCGTGCAGCCCTTCGGTGATTCGGAAGACTCCTTCGTCGGGACCGACGTCCTCTCCCATTACCACTACTTTTTCATCGTGCTCTAATGCTTCGTGTAGAGCAAGATTGATAGCCTTGGCCATATTAATTTCTGCCATTTCAACAATTCTCCTTATTTAATGAGCGCCTGCTCTACTGGGCGCGTTTTTTTTTGACTTTTTTTGCACTCTCTCCACGTAAGCAGCAAGCTCTTCTCTCTGCTCTTCGAGAAAGTCCGGCATATCTTTATAGAGAAATTCAAACATGCGGGTGGGATCCATATATTCTTCTGATTTAGCCAGGGTTTCGGCTCTTTCCACCGCTGCTTTCACCTCAGTGTCGATCTCTTCTTCGAGTTTCTCGAGATCTTTCTCGGTGCAAACGCCCTTGTTCACCAGATACTTGGAGAAGCGGATCAGAGGCTCTTTGGCCAACCACTCTTCCTGCTCTTTTTCACTTCTATACTTCTTAGGATCGTCGGCTGTGGTGTGTGGGGTAATTCTGTAGGTGAGGGCTTCGATCAATGTCGGTCCTCCACCGTTACGGGCTCTTTCTACCGCTTCTTTGGTCGCTTGATAGACAGCCAGAACATCGTTGCCGTCTACTCTGATTCCTGGAATTCCGTAAGCAACAGCTCTTTGCGCAATCGTCTCGGCTTTCATCTGCTTATGCAGGGGAACCGAGATAGCGTATTGGTTGTTCAGGCAAATGAACACTACAGGTGCGTTGAAGACCGAGGCGAAGTTCAGCGCTTCGTGGCAATCGCCTTCGGATGCGGCTCCGTCGCCGAAGTAGGTCATAACGACCTTCTTCTCGTTTTGTAGTTTCATCGCCATGCCTATGCCTGCTGCATGGAGCAGTTGGCTGGCTATGGGCACACATATAGGCAGGTCATTGGTCTCTTCCGGAGGCGCGGTTCCTTCTTCGAAGCCGTTCCAGAAAAGAATTACATTCTCCAGGGGCCAACCTCTATAAAGCATTCCTGCCAGTTCGCGGTAGGCCGGCACGTGCCAGTCATCCTTATTTATATTGATCACCGAACCCATGCTGATCGCTTCGTGACCGGAAGCCTGGGGGAATGTACCCAGCCTGCCCTGACGTTGCATCTTTAACATTCGCTCATCGGCACGTCGACCCTTGAGCATGTAGCGATACATCTTTATAAGGGTTTCATTGGAGAGCTTGGGCTCCAATTTTGTGTCGACTTTAGCGTTCTGGTCGAGTATTTCCATATACTCGACTGTTTCAGCAATTTTTATAGGTTTTCTCGGCATTTTCTATCACCACTGGTACTGTTGGCTCAGGGCACGATACCCTGCGTTCCAGTCCGCCTGTACAATTTCTTGAACCTACTTTTCTAAATGAAGTTTCGGCACAATCACTTGACGGTCACAGGCAGTCCATGAAAGTATGTCATATCATTAGTTGTACGGTCCATAAAGAAAGGGCTAAAATTCGCTAAAACGCTGTTGTTGAGCGGAAATCTGAATGAATCATAAAAATTCCATGGTTGTAGAAAAGACAGACGAAAGAAAGGTGAAAGGTAGGCGAAAGCCAGACTGGCTCAAGGTTCGCCTGCCCTCCAGTAAAGAATACGGTGAAGTTAAGAAGCTAATCACCGGCTATGACCTGCATACCGTGTGCGAATCGGCAGCATGCCCTAACAGGGGCGAGTGTTGGTCTCGATCCACCGCCACATTCATGATCCTTGGCAATATCTGCACGAGGAGTTGCGGCTTTTGCAATGTAATTACTGGAAAGCCAACGGAATTGGACCTCGACGAGCCTAAGCGGGTCGCAGAAGCTGTAGAAATTCTGAAACTTAAGTACGCGGTCATCACCTCGGTCAATCGAGACGAGCTAAAAGACGGTGGAGCATCGGTCTGGGCCGCCACCATCGAAGCTGTCAGAGCCAAGAACCCTGAGACAAAAATAGAGGTGCTTATCCCTGATTTTGTCGGGAATTGGGATGCTCTTCAAACCGTAATCGATGCCAAACCGGATGTCTTGAATCACAACACCGAGACAGTGCCGAGGCTCTATTTACCTGTTCGACCCCAGGGCAATTTTGAAAGAAGTATAAAACTTTTGGAGATCGCCAAGCAAAAAGGCATGGTAACCAAATCAGGTATCATGCTCGGCCTTGGAGAGACCCGGGAAGAGATCATTGAAGTTCTCAAAGTCTGGAGAGGTGTTGGAGTTGACCTGGTCACCCTGGGTCAGTACATGCAACCCACCGAAAGGCACTTGCCCGTGGAACGTTGGGTCACTCCCGAAGAGTTCGATGAATATAATCAAATCGGCATGGAGATGGGCTTCACCAATGTCTTCTCCGGTCCGCTGGTAAGAAGTAGCTACCATGCTGATGAACAGGCTATGGAAGCTGTAAAATAGAAGGTTCTTTCCTTTTAGTTGTGATGCGGCATGGGTAAATTTAGGCTCCTTTTGCTTCTTCTCCTGTTAGCTCTGGCTGGACCTGTTTTGTTTGGCCCGGCATCGGCTAAGTCCGACTGGGTGGAAGATGAATCCCCCGGCATCGTCCAGGGTGCAACAGGGAATACACAAGGTCCCGGCACTATAAAAGTAGATAAGAGTTCCGGCGGCATAACTCTTCAGATGGGCGTCTCCCACGCGGATCAACTCAAACCAATTCCATTTAAGCTACAGATTGGTGAGATATTCGACGAGCGAATTCTGAGAGCTCCAACAAGGTATAACTGGTATCGAATACCTGAATGGTTGGCAGGTAAATGGAAGCGGGAGCAAGAGTCTATAGTAAGCTCCCATGATTTTTCCACCGGCTACACCCAGCGCATGAACAAGTCAATTCAGTCCCAGCAAGTTGCAGACTGGGGTGTTCAGCGCGACGCCAAAGGTGAGATTTGGAACTGCAATCTTTCCATGAAGGGCATGTCCAACAGAGGATCCTATAAGTCTGTCGCTCTGGTTAGAGAGCAGATGCCGGTCAAGTGGGATAAGCAGAATCACCGAATTGTCTTCAAGGAACAATTCGTGGTATTGCATGTGATGCACGAGACTAACGCTATCATGGATAGTTATATCGTCGAGTCTCTCACCCAGTACCGGCCTATTAAGCGTGGTCTTCTTGAGACCATGATGTCGGTCAAGATCTACAATGCCGACGGCACTCCTAAAATGCGTCAGGAAAACAGGGCATTTGATCGCATGGTGACTCCTTATTCATCGGTGGATAAATATAAAGGAGTTGACGTGCGCGCCGACTTTGAGAGGTTTCTATCGGAGAACAACCTGGGCGATTTGATTAAAGAGTGAGATTTATTAGTTCTGCTTTCGAATTCGTTCCAATTCAATTACTGAAAGCATGGATTCGTCTACTTTTGGGGAGCCGTGATTCAATCCATACTCTAGATTCTTTCTTGCTGAAGCAAGTTGACCAGTTCTTCTCAAGTGCGCTCCAATGAAGAATCTTACCCTTGATATTTCTTCTTTTGAGCTGGCTTCTTTGATAAGCGATTGAGTAGAACAGCCGCCCGATAGATACCTGGCAATGGTATGGGGCAGGCACTTCTCTTTTTGTTGCTGAATGGCTTTCCTCAGCACAATATTGGCTGCTCTCTCTTCTCCCATGCTTCTGGCTGCCAGATTTGAATAAGCAGCACTATACAATCTTGTTTGTCCTGATTGGTGCTCGTCTTTTTGGCTGGCGATTATCTTTCCAAAAGTTTTTCTGCTCTCCGTCCATTTCCCCAGGGCGAACTGAGCGATTCCCAGGTCAAAAAGTACCGTATTGCTGGGATTGAACCGTGAAAGTTTTGTGCTCTTCTTTTCCAATCCCAGGAACATTTTCTTCGCTTCCTCAGGTTTCAGCAATGCATTTGCGTTTTGCTTCGTACTCAGATCTCGGTCAATTTCCCTGGCTTCACTGAGGTCTATGGTGGCTTGTTCTAGTTGACCCTGTTTCGCGTTTAGCTCGCCTCTTATCTTCAGTGCGCTGGCGTTGTTCGGATCTAGCTCCAAAATACGGTTTAAGTCAGCTTGGGCTTTAGCGAACTCTTTCTTCTTGATGAACAGATTTGCTCGTTTCATATATGCTGCTGACCACTTAGGAGACATTGTTATCGCTTGGCCGCAGGATTGTATCGCCTTATCCAGCTGCCCACGGTCTTCATAAATAGCGGCAAGTTTAGCGTAGTTTGTAGTTCGTTTTGTATTGAGCTTGATTGCTTTTTTCATGTCCGCCAGTGCAAGGTCTAATTTACCCTGGTGTTGATATGCTATGGCTCGGGTTGCCCAAACCCAATCCCGCTGTGAATTTATCTTCAAGGATTGATCAAGATCTTGCATAGCCTTTTCATTCTTACCCAGGTTTAAATAGCACTCTCCCCGGTGAAAATACAGTTGCGCTGTTCTGAATCCTCGTTCCCATGCCAGGTTGTAGCAATCAAGGGCTAGTTTAAAATGGTTACTAGACTTTGGAAGAGTCTTGTATTTTGCCAGGTCTCTGTATGCCAGGCGATGGAACACGAGTCCTTTGAGAAAGTAAGCATAACTGTCTTCTGGGTTCTTTGAGATTTTTTGATTGAGCAGATGAAGCGCCTTTCCATAGCTCTTCTGATCGATGTACTTTTTCTCGATAAAAATCAAGTCTTCTCTATTTGGCTCTACACTGTAAACTTGAACCTTTGATTCGACCGGCAGGAAAGATCCCAGGCATAGAAGCACCAATGAATAGAAGGTCAGAATAAAGCATTGCAAAGATTTTGCCATTGCAAGACAGAGCCCTTTCGAAAGACTTTGCTAGTTTACCGCAGTTTTGTACACGGTGTTATCGAGTGTAAATGGTAAGAGAAGAAAACTGATTCTGGGTATGAAAAATTTGAGGCATATCTTCGGCAGTATCTTTTGAAACGTGCATAGCCATTGAGGTGGTTTTGAATACAAGGCAGTTGATGAAATTTGTATTGGCTTTGGCGTTGATATCGCCGGTTTCTAGTTCGCAGGTTTGCTTTGCTGGGGACTTCCAATCTGACTTCAAGTATCGCCAATCCCAGCATCGTTGGAAGATGCAGGAAGCGCACAAGCGCTTTGAAGAGAGTCGAAAAAGGATGCAAGAGAGCAGGAACGCGCCGAGTATCCATACATCGCGCTCCAGTAGTTTTGCCGGCTCCAGTAGCAGGCATTCTGTTTCTAATCAATCTGGCCGCTCCGGTGGAGCGCCGCCTATAGTGGCTGATCAAAAAGACTTTCAGTTGCCTCTGTATCCCGGCTCACCACACTATACTTCTGTCGGAAGAACCTCACAGAATGGTGGTATGACTGTTCAGAAATACATGAAGTTCTGGACAAGGGATGGCGTATCCAGCGTCTATGCACACTATGTGAGAGCTTTGCAGAGCCAGGGCTGGAGGATATCAAAGAAGTCAACAGGCTCTGAGATTGTGGCGTATTTGCCCTCGAAGAAGCTTGCGGTTTCTATCAAATACAAGCCGCTGCCCGCACCATACAGCGGTTCTGCGGTGGCATTGGGGCAGGCCTGGCGTAAGGGCAGTGCTCCTACCAGAATAGTGAGTATGGTGAATCCCGATATGAGCGAACGCGGACTTGATCGCTGGTGGAACGGAAATTAGACCCAGATTTACGTGGATGTTAGTTTGTGCCAGCCGTTTTAAAAAGGCTTGTACTCATCGTTGATTTCTTCACTAGAAGCGCTATGAAACGCTATCGTATACCAGTTCGAGTCATGGCCGGCCTCGGGGTAATGCCATGTGTTGGCTGATACCACATTCCAGTGCGCGGAAAGCTTCTCTTCCATAGTTTTTTCATCGTTCATAGCCGATGGGCTCGCGATGGGATTTGCTCGGAACGCTGACCCGTCCTCGTCCAGGGCAATGTTTATCGAGCCTGAACCTCGCATGGACACAAGACGCTGAATGCTGTTGCTGTGTCTCTCCAGAGAAGGAAGTCTGGCACCTGCTCTTAAAATGAATGTTCGACAGAGATTGACTTTCCCTCGAAGTGAAGGGGGAAGCAAGTCATGCAAAAGCGAGATGGGCGCTTCGGCACTTCCGTATGGTCTTTCATCCATCATGTTGCATTTAAGATCCTCTTCTGCCGCCAGAAAAGCTGCATCGATGGCATTGCGCAATGTAGAAGAGCTCTCTAACGCTACGGTCAAGTGAGAGATTACTTCTATATCTTCCTCGGTAAAATTCTCGTTCGGCTCAGAATTGGACAAAAGGATTCTCCGCTGTCTCACGTTGCTATTCTATTTTAAAACTAATCGGTTGACTCGCGTATTTTTCATCAACAATAAAAACGATCTCGTTGTCTCCCCTGTCTAGATTTTTGATCTCGACAAAGTTCCATATTACCTGTTCTGGCTTCAACCGAGCCAACACTCCGGCGCCGCGACTAGTATTGGTGCAGTAACTAATGTATGGAGTATCGGAAGGCACCGGCTTTTTGCCGCTCTCTAGCTCGCTATCCAGGGTCAACACTTTTGTCCCTTTTTCGTTTTTGATTTTTGCAGTGATTGAAGCTGGTGTCAGTCCACAGCCATTGGCAGAAATCCAATATTCCTTTTCAAGAAAGCCGGCATTCTTGGTAGACACCTTAAAACCGGCGGTTCTATCGTGTTTCCTTTCCAAAGTTGCTTGGATTTCAAGGCCAAACAGGTCGAGGGCGAAAAAGCCTGCCAGGCAAGAGAGCAATACCAGGTAGGAATATACTCTCTTAGTTTTGAGCGCTTTTATTACAGTGTTCATGGCTTAGTGTCTGGTCATATCGATGAAGAACTCTATATCTACTTTACCCTCCGGAAGGTTGTACAGGAACAGTCTAACCTTTAGGCAATAACCCAGCATAAATCTCAGGGCTTTTCTTTATCGATCGCGAAAAAAACACCTGATACTAAAAATAGTGCCACAATACTCATCAGTATTTGGCTCCGTTTCAATAGAAACGCAAGCAAACTCATTGCTGAAACTCCTCATTATGTGAATTCGACTGCAGTTCGTAAGTTTGTTGTTAGTAAGTGTCTAAATATTTTCAGGGGCGTACAGGGGTGTGGATGGGGTTTTCCCTGGAGAGAGTACTGGGGTGTAAATTTAGTAATTGAAACCGAGGGACAGGCGATATATTCTGAGATAATTGCTTTCGAATTACTGCATTGAATCAGAGGAAGACAGAGATGAATCCGTGGCATGATGTGTCCATCGGCTCCAGAGCCCCAGAGGAATTTGCTTCGATAATTGAGGTGCCGCGGGGCTCAAACGTTAAATATGAGCTGGATAAAGTTTCCGGATTGATTCGAGTCGACCGCACCTTATTTAGTTCTGTGTTCTATCCAGCCAACTATGGATTTATTCCTCAGACTTATTGCGATGATAAAGACCCGCTGGATGTTCTGGTTCTGGGTCAGGAGCCGCTGGTTCCCATGTGTATTGTAGAGGCAAGACCGATAGGCTTGATGCGTATGATTGACCAGGGAGAAAAGGACGATAAAATCATCGCCGTCCAATCAAGCGATCCTGAATATGCTCAGTATGAAAAAATCGAGGAGCTGCCCACCCACAAATTGCTGATGGTCAAGAGATTTTTTGAAGATTACAAGATCCTGGAAAACAAAGAAGTGATTGTGGAAGGGTTCAGTAGCAAAGAAGACGCAATCGCCGTTATCCAGGAGTCGATAAAGCTATACAACTCAAATGCCCACAATTTGAAGAGAGCTTGCTGCTGAATTAGGTTCTGCCTTTTTTAGCTGCCCTTGGAAAATTTTCTGGTATATCCCTATAATTATCTTTGAATATTTGAAGTCAAAAGGGGTTTTTCATGATTTCCAGAAATCTCGGTTTGTTTGCCAGGGGCGCTGTTTTGGCACTGGCTATGGTAGTTGGTTTTGCCGGATTTGCTGGTGCATTCAACAATGATGTTCATAACGCTGCCAATAGACTGAGTCAGAGTACAGACCAACTTGTGAAGCAGCTACAGTCCTTTCTGCAAGGGCGAGGACAATGGCTTCCAAAGGCTGGAACTGACGAGATGAAAGCTTGCAATGCTATGCAAGAATTGCAGCAGCAAGCAAACGATCTTAAGTCTAGAGCCGCAAATATGAATGAGGCGGAACTTTCTAGTACAGCAAGCAGACTGGACAGCAATTTGAGAACTCTGGAGCGCAGGCTTAGAAGAATCGGTGCCGACAGGCGCCTTATGAATCAATACAGAAATGTGGATTCGGATGCCAGGCAGCTTCAAAACTTTTCTTCTCGTTCCTCATTTGGCGCACCTTTCGGTACGGGCTATGGGACCGGAGCGACCGCTAACCCCAATGAAGTGCGGGATATGGCCAGGGTCCTGGATGGTAATGTAGGTCGACTTGTTTCTAGTTTGCAGAGCTTTTTGCAGTCCAGGGGCAAATGGAAGCCGCCTGTGGGAAGCGAAGAGATGCGTGCTTGTCAGGTCATGGAAGACTTGAAGAACCAATCAAATACTTTGAAATCGCAGGCACAGGGAATGAACAGCAATGTGCTTTCATCCAATGTCAGACAGTTGAGTAATACAGCCGGCGATTTGAGAAGTCAACTTAGAAGAATCGGAGCCAATGGAACTTTGATGAATCAGATGGACCTGGTCTACAACGACGTGCGCCAGCTTTCAAGCATGTCCGGTGCTGGAGATTACCGTGACAGAGGTTATCGTGGCAGAGACGGCTATCGAGGCAGGGGCTATGATCGCGATAATGGTCGCGATCGTGGCAGGCGTGGTTATGATGATCGCGATCAGTACTATAGAGGCGGCCGAGGCTGGAGATAAGCTGGCTCGGATCTAATTGAAATTGCAATGTCTTTTCTGTTTCTGAAG